>CAYFVX010000501.1:0-4221 GCA_964346425.1 uncultured Chloroflexaceae bacterium
TGGCGCAGGTGGGAGAAGGTGCGCCCCCGATTGAGCAACGTTCCCAGCGCGTGCAAATCTTGCAACGAGGTGTTGCCCGCCTGCAACTGCGTCTCCAGCTCGCGCAACTCCTGCTGGCAGGCTTCAATCTGCGATTGGATAGCCCGTTTGCCCACAAACCGTGGCTGATAGGTACGGGGATGCAGGGCCTGCGCCGTCCATTCGCTATAGAGCACCACATCCGGCGTAATCGAGCGGGCATGCTGGCGCAGGTCGTCTACCGTCTCACAGCACATGATGTTGCCCAGCACGGTGTTGATATAGCCTTCCAGCAAGCCCTGCAATTCCGTCGTGTTATAGGTTATCTGCTCGGCCAGCGAACCGGGGCGGGCCGGTTTGCTCTCCTGCCTGGCGCGTTCCAGGTCTATCAAACCTACCCCATAGATCTGCTCCTCAATGCGCAAACGGTCCAGTTCGCGCAAGGCCCGTGTAAACCAGCGCGGCGGCACGATGACATTGAAGCGGCGGCGACCAAGCATGGCTTCCACGGCATTTTGCCAGCGTTCATCCGGGATTTCCAGCAGTTCGCAGAGCAACCGCGGCCGGGTACGCACCAGCCTTTCCAGCATCGTGCGCACACGCTCGACTTCGCGTGGATAGGAGGACTGCCCCTTCTGCAACTGCGCCAGTTGCTTTTGCCGCTGCTGCTGGCGTTTTTTCAGTTCTTCCTGCTCGTGCTGTAGCTCATACAGCGGCTTGCGCACCCGTTCCAGCGCGGTATCAAGCACCTGAATAGCCGCATCTATCGTGGTGTGCAACGTGGCTGGCGGTGGCTGGTCGGGCGTCAGCGCGGTGACGATCTGGATGAGGCTGTGCAGCGTTTGCTGTTCCGTGGCTGGCAGGTGGGGCGTCTCGATAGTAGACAACGGCGCAAGCGATTGCGCCTCGCGTTGCAGGTCGTGCCAGAGGGTCGTGCGGCGGCGCACTATCTCATCCGCCTGCCGCGTCGCCTCCTGTATCTGCTGCTGGATTTCGTTGCGGCGGCGCACCACGTCGGACTGTTGCAACTGGATACGTGCGGTGAGCAACGCATCATTCGCCCCCACAAGCGCGGCCTCTGCCTGCTCATGCTCGCTTTGCCGTGCCGCAAGCTGCTGTTCCTGCTCCTGCTGCTGCGCAAGCAGATGCTCGTGCTGCCGTTTTGCATCCTCCGCCTGCAACAGCACCAGCAGCAATGTATACGCATCGTGCAGGTTGCGCAGACGCAGCACCTCGGCCTGCTCATTGACGATGTGTCTGAGCTTTTCCAACTTTTCGGCAACAACATCCGCCTCTTTCTTGAGCTGACTGAAACGCTCGACGGTCTGCTGAAACGTGTCAATTTCCAACCCGCGCTCTTCCAGCAACCAGCGTTCGACAAATTCACGGATGTCACGCATGGGCTGAAAGGTGAGCGCACGCAGGAAGAGGTCAAAGAAGCGTTCATTCAGCCCACCCAGACTATTGCGCATCTCCACCTGATACTCGCTCACCTGGTCAAAGTGGCGGGCTTTGCGCGTATTGCGAAAGGCTTGCTTGAGTTCGCGGCGCGTGAGTTCGCGCGTTCGGCCATGCTCCTCACACATAAAGTGGTCGGGGTCTATGCCGCCGTTGATGATGAAGAAGGTACGGTCAGTTTTGCTCTCGTTGCTCTCAATGCACACGCCGAGCGTCGTCTGGGAAAGGCGGTCTTCACGGTCGCTAAACTCCAGCGCAATATACGCGACAGTGTTGCCGGGCCGTAGCCAGCGTTGCTCGCCCAGCTTGCCGCGCACGTAGCTATCGAGGTTACGGTGCGACCGTTCCTGCGCCGAGCTATTGAAGCGCACACGATTTCCGTCGCCAATCAACACCACCTGCATCGCATCGAGGATAGACGACTTGCCAGAACCATTATGTCCAGCCAGGTAGAGGCTATCCTCAACGGGAATGAGATGGTGATAAAAGCGGTGCCAGTTGTGCAAAAAAATCTGCGTCAGAGTCAACATCACTCAACACTCAACACTCAACACTCAACACTCAACACTCAACACTGTCAACATCACTCATCACCGTCACTTGCTTTCGCGCGGTCATACCCACTCAACCGTTCCGCAATCTCCGTGATAGGAGCTTCGGGCATCACCACCTCCAGCGTTGGTAGTAATTCTATCACCTTTTCGCCCTCGCTGGCACGCAGGGTGCCGCCACCACCAGCCCGAATGAGCTTGAGCGACTGCATAGTGCGCAGGGCCTCATCCATGCTGGTCTTCTTGCGCACCGCCTGGCCCGGCAAAAATTCGGTATACCGCTGGTAGAAATTCGCGACGGTGATAATCGGATAGCGCGTCATACTCACTTCCATACGCTCGCGCTGCTCCGCATAGATCATCCGCGCCAGCAGCAACCAGATAGTCGTATCGCGCGAGAGCCGCAAACGGTGCGACCCATCGCGGTGGACCACATGGAAGACATTGGCGCGTTCGTGGTGGCGCACCTCCCAGCCAACCACCTGCAAATAATCCGTCACCAGATCCTTGCGCCGCATCAAAAAGCCATAGACACGCCGCTCCTGCTCATCCTCACGCCAGATAATCCCATCCGCCAGCAGCCGGCGCACCGCCTCGGCAAACTGCGCCTGCTCGCCGGGCGGCAGTTGATTATAGGCCGCAACAAAACCTTCAAGTGACATAGACGCCCCCACGTAATGGCTTCTCACCACTACGCACTATCCCCTTTGCTCTGCTTGTGTCGGCGCAGCAGAAAATTGCGCAACCCCACACCATCGCGCTCAATCCAGACCGCTTGCTCCTCCTCCGGCAGATTTTCTACCCGATAGCCCAGCGTGCCATCGCCATACGCCCGCAGGTAGATAAGCAGCGGCAGGTCGGCGGGGCCATCAATCGGAATATCCACCGCCGCAATTTCATCCCGCCCGGCCAGCAGTTCCTCAGCATACATCCGCACGCGGGTACGGCTCACCGCACGGGTCAATTGTTCCAGCGTATGGTTGTGGGCTGCTTCCATATCTTCGGGCGCGAGCGTTTCCAACTCAGACGCTTCTGGCTCAAAAGGCACCGCAGCACGACCGGGCGCAGCCAGCGACTCATTCTCAAACAGGTGCAGCGAGAACAGGTCGAGCAACGGAGCATATTCTGCTGGCAGCAACTCACCGGGCGGCGTCGTCTCGCGCGTGATAAGATGCTCCAGGATAGTGTGTATTTGCCCGCTGGTCGTGCTGCTCGCCATCAGATGATGCTCAATATTGCGCACCGCCGAATCGACAAACTGGCTATGGCGCACATCTATCGCAGTGAGCAGTTGGTCCAGGTTCTCAAACTGCTCGCGGATAATGCGGATCTGGTCAACCAGCATGACCGCCGCTTCGCTGAGCGTGCTGGCGTCGCCGCGCACGCGCAACTGCTTCGCCATCACATCCAGCCGCTCCTCCTCGCGTAGCGTAGCGAGGGCTTGCAGCACCGCGGGGCGATAACGCGAGACGTGGTCGGTGGTGCGAAGCTGGTGGTAGGCCGTATCTACTATCTCGCTGCGGTAGCTGGTAAAAATCTGCTCCAGCACATCGCGAGCTTTGAGTTGCTCCAGCACACCCTGAATATGGATACCAATATTGTGCTGCAACTCCTTGAGGCTGGTCAGCAGAAAACGCGTCTGGCGGTAGGCTTCCTGAAAGCGGATCGTGTCGGTGTTCTCACGGATGGCCGCCTGCAGCAGGTCGTGAATCGCGCAGATAACCCCCTGCAATTGCATCGACTCATTGTCAGCAATATCTTGCAGCACGCTGAGTAAGCGAAAAGCATGCATAGGGAGCGTGTAGGCGTGGCTGAAATCGCTCTGCGTCTCGATACGCAGCCAGCCGTTGCTGGTCAGGTAGCGCAAGATAGCCCCCGAACGGGCGATGACGTCCTCGGGGTCGTCGGTCTGGCTGCTGCTGCTGGTGCTGCTGTCGGTGTCATCGCTGGCGGCGTCGCTGGTGATTTCCAGAGCTTCCGGCGAGGTGAGCGTCTCCGCAATAATGTTGACCGCTAGATCGCGCGAGATAGGCCGCTGGTGGCGTTGCGTTTCCGCAAACAGGCGCAGCAGCACTTCCGCATAGACTGGTGCGCCCTGTGCAGCCAGCGGGCGAAAGAGCGTGGGTGGAATAACCTGAAATAAATGCGCCATGCCCCTATGATACCACAAGTAAGGGATTGCCGGCAGCAACTC
>CAYFVX010000502.1:0-4221 GCA_964346425.1 uncultured Chloroflexaceae bacterium
CTCCGGTGCGGTTCCGCTGTCGGGCGTCCTCCACGGCACGCGTCATGACCCTTGCGAGCAACGCAGACAGGCCAATAGCGTCAGCCTTGTATTCCAGAGCTTTCTCAATAATGGTATTGACTGGTACCTGCTTGCCAATGTCATGCACCGTGTAGCCGTTATTGGAAAGGATGGTGTTGACCAGATTTTTGCCAATGTCATGCACATCGCCATAGACCGTTGCCAGCACGACCGTCGCTTTGGTCGAGCCTTCCTGTTTTTCGAGGTATTGCTCGATGTGGTTGGCGGAGCGTTTCATCACTTCCGCGCTTTGCAGCACAAAGGGCAGAATAAGCTCGCCGGCACCAAAGCGATCACCGACATCTTTCATGGCGGGCAACAGCACGTTGTTGAGAATCTCTACTGCGCCATCCCCCTGGTTCATGCCACGTTCGCCGGTGCGCAGAGCCAGCGATTCATCAATAAGGGCCTCAATATTTTCCTTCTTGCGATGCAATATCTGGTAGTGGATTTTCTCATCAGAGGTCATTCCTTCGGTGGGGTCAACTTTGTCGCCCTGTTCACCGAGCGTGTTCTCTACCTGCTGGTAATGCTCAATGAAGCGGCCCAGGGCATCCTCGCGGCGGTTGAAGATGAGGTCTTCGCAGATTTCGCGTTCATCTGCCGGGATTTCGGCGTAGGGAATGTTGTGGTGTGGGTTGATCATCGCCAGGTCGAGGCCAGCCTGCACCGCGTGGTAGAGAAAAACGCTGTTGAGCGCGGCGCGAGCGTGGGGAGCGACGCCAAAGGAAAGATTGCTGACACCGAGACTCGTCAGTGCGCCGGGCAGGTGTTGCTTGACGAGACGGATACCTTCCATAGTCCAGTGCGCTTCGTCGCGGAGTTCCTCCTGGCCGGTGGTGATGGGGAAGGTGTTGACATCGAAGATGAGCGCGTTGGGTGGCAGCCCATATTCCTTTGTGGCGATTTCGTAGATACGTGTGCAGATGCGCAGCTTTTCTTCCGGGCGATGCGCCATCCCTTCTTCATCAATGGCAATGCAGATAACCGCAGCCCCATAGCGGACAGCAAGTGGCAACGTTTCGTCTATCTTATTACCACGGCCACCTTCCAGGCTGGTGCTATTGATAATGGCACGGCCAGGGTAGATTTTGAGCGCAGTTTCGACGACTTTTGCATCGGTACTGTCTATCATAAGCGGGGCTTCAATGCTCATGGCGAGCATTTTCACCAGTGTTTCCATCTGCTCTGCCTCATCACCGCGTTCGCTCATCGCAACGCAGACGTCGAGGACGTGGGCACCATTATCTACCTGGTCGCGGGCGATTTGCAGGATGCTATCGTAGTCGTCTTTGAGCAGCAATTTTTTGACCTTGCGGCTCCCCAGGCTGTTGACGCGCTCGCCCACGATAAGCGGGCGCGGGTCCTGGTGCAGCGAGACGGCTTTCATCGCGGATGAGACGTATGGTTCGGGCTGTACCGTTTCTGGCGAACGGGGAGGGAGCGATACATTGCACACAGCGTTCGCTATCTGGCGGATATGCTCCGGGGTTGAGCCACAGCAACCACCAACAACACGCACACCAAGCGCACTGCTAAATTCGCTCAGGGCATTGCCCATAGGGTCAGGTTCGAGCGGGTAGACGGCATTGCCATCTACGTTGAGCGGCAATCCTGCGTTGGGAATACAACTGACCGGCATAGAGGTATGACTGGTGAGGTAGCTAATCGGTTCCCGCATGTGTTCGGGACCGGTTGAGCAGTTGAGGCCAACAACGTCCACGCCGAGTGCTTCGATGGTCGTCAGCGCACTGGCAACGTCGGTGCCAAGCAACATACGGCCGCTGGTATCGAGCGTGACCTGCGCTTGCAGCGCGACGGGGCGTGGGGCAGCAACGATGGCTTGTTTGCAGCCGATGATAGCGGCTTTGACTTCGAGAATGTCCTGACTGGTTTCGATAAGCAGCAGGTCTACGCCGCCGTCTATGAGTGCTTTTGCCTGCTCTTCAAAGATATTGACCAGTTCATCAAAGGTGATGTTGCTAAGTTCCGGGTCGCTAGAGGAAGGAAGTTTGCCCGTGGGTCCCATTGAGCCAGCGACGAAGCGTTGTTTGCCGTCTTGCGCGGTGAAGCGGTCGGCAACTTTGCGGGCCAGTTGTGCGGCGGTTTTGTTTTGTTCGTAAGTCTTGTCAGCAAGCCCCCATTCTTCCAGGCGGATGCGTGTGGATTGAAAGGTACATGTTTCGACAACATCGCTCCCTGCTTCGTAGAAGGAGGCGTGGATTTCCTCAATGACGTCGGGTCGCGTCATCACGAGATAATCGCGGTTACCGTCCGTTTCGGGGCCACCATAGTCTTCGGTGGTCAGGGTGTAGGTGTCTATGGATGTGCCCATTGCGCCGTCGAAGACGAGGACGCGTTCATCAAGGGCTATCAGGTAGGGAGGTCGTGCAGGTATGGGTGTTGTAGACATTTTCACCTCTTTCTTTTTTGCTTGGCTTTCCTGTAAAAAGATGCAGATTTCACTCCATAATGTGTCCGTTTTCTTGCGGTCTGGTTCTGTCCATGATTGATTTATCTGACCATTACAGCAGGGTGAAAACGCTCCTGGTACCTTGTGCTGAGCACAGCGAAGGACCTTTTGCTTGGAAACACGAGATCAATTGCTTTGCGCAGGGGAAATTGGCCCGGGAGTGTCACCACCATGGTGTACTGGTCATAGTAAGAGTATAAGCGAGAGGAGAGAGGATGTCAATTTTTCCATTTTCCATCATACAGCCTCCTTCAATGCATTCAACTCATCCCGGACCCGTTGAAACTCGTGCTCGGCCTGGATGAGATGGCTTGCGGCCTCGTGGATGTTGCCGCTACGTCCCATAGCTTCCAGTTCTTCACAGAGCGTTGCCAGCGATAATGCCCCAATCTGAGAACAGTTTGACTTGAGTGTGTGAGCTTCATGCGCAATGCTGGTTGCATCAGCTTGCTCAACTCCCTTACGCAAGTTTCGCAGTACGCCAGGCGCATCGTCGAGGTAGGTATCAATCAGTTCATGAAACAAATCATCCGCATCTTCGCCGATCATTTCGCGAAATTCGCGCAAGACGCTGGTATCAAGCGCAGCAGTTGTCTGCTGGGACGAAAGCGGTTCGCCAGAGTCTGCTGTTGCTGACTGGTTGGATGGATATGTCTCCCCTGGTTCTTCCGTGCCATTGTGCTCTGCAGCTTGTGGTATGCTTTCTTCTTCTCCCTCTTTTGCTGCATGGTCTGCGGGTTGAATCGTTCCACTGCCGGCAAGTTGGCGGCTCGACTTTTTTTTGGTTGCCTTTTCCAGAGCGACGACCATCTCCTGCACACGCACTGGCTTGCTTACATAATCATCCAGGCCGGCTTCCATCAACCATTCCTTATCCCCTTGCAAGGCATGCGCCGTCAGCGCAATAATCCAGGGTTGACGGCTGGGGGGATATTGGGAACGAATATGACGGGTGGCTTCCACACCATCCATTTCTGGCATCTGGATATCCATCAGGATAACATCATAGGTGAGCAACCCGAGGGCTTGCAAAACCTCATTGCCATTGGCGGCAACATCCGCCCGATAGCCCATGCGCTCTAGCAAGCGCAATACAACCTTTTGGTTCACCAGATTGTCCTCTGCGACCAGAATACGAAGCGGATGACTGGATGCCATATGCGGTAAGGGCCGATTGCGTGATCCCCGTAGATCATTCAACTGGTGCTCGGAGAGTGAAGAAGGAACGGCTATTATCGTCACATGAAAGATAGACCCTTCGCCTGGGGTGCTCTCAACCCATATGGTCCCGCCCATCAGTTCAGCAAGCCGCTTGCTGATAACAAGACCCAGGCCGGTGCCGCCGTATTTGCGTGTTGTTGAAGAATCTGCCTGTACAAATGGTTGAAACAGATGGGCAATCTGATCCTGTGGAATACCAATTCCCGTGTCATGCACGGCAATATGCAGGTAGCGAGAGGTAAGATTTCCTGGGGTGGGTTGCTCCTGAGGAAGCAGAGCCTTGTCTTCTGGTTGGGGGAGGCGTTCCTGCACCTCTCCCTTTTCCTCTCCCCCTCCCTCACGATTGTTTGTCAGCGTAGCGGTGACGCCAACTTCGCCCCGCGGGGTGAATTTGACGGCATTACTGAGCAAATTGACCAGAATTTGCCGCAGGCGGGTCACATCGCCAACCAGCACCTCCGGCACCT
>CAYFVX010000503.1:0-4216 GCA_964346425.1 uncultured Chloroflexaceae bacterium
CCGCGGCTACGATTCCCAACGGGGTTCTTGCAAGCGAAAAATCTCTACACATGTGAGAGCGGGGGAGCCTGCGTCCCAGATACCACCTGCGGTATGTGTTTGCGCAAAGCAAAAACGCACGCTACTTCGTGCCAGTGACTTGGAGTGGGGCTATTCGACCTCATCGAAAAAAACACCAAACCCCACCAGAATGGGGAGTGTGCGGGAACCTGGTTCCCGCACGCACCCACAGGTGACACCCATTGAGGGGTTCGTGGTGTTGTGGCTACGCCACAACACCACGAACCCACAGCCGAAAAACTCACATCCCCTGGGAACGAAGGATCAGCCCGACACCCTGCAACAACGTACCGGCCGCAATCGCCGAACCAATCACCCCGGCCACATTGGGAGCCATCGCATGCATAATCAAGAAATTCTGCGGATTCTCCTGCTGCGCAACAACCTGCGCCACACGCGCCGCATGCGGCACCGCCGAAACACCAGCCGAACCCAGCAACGGATTAATCTTCTCCTTCAAAAAAAGATTCATCGCCTTTGCAAAAAGAATCCCCGACGCCGTTGCAATAGCAAAAGAAGCCGCACCCATCAGAAAAATCACCACCGATTGTGGCTTCAAGAAAATATCCGCCTGCGTACTTGCACCAACCGTCAACCCAAGCAAAATCGTCGTACTGTCAATCAACGCATTGCGAGCATTCTGGGCCAACCGCTCCGTCACGCCACTCTCCTTGAGCAAATTGCCAAAAAAGAGCATCCCCAGCAAAGGAAGCGCATCCGGCGCAATAAACACACAGACAATCAACCCCCCAATGGGAAACCCAATCCGCTGCAACCGCGATGCAACCCGCGGTGGCGGCATCTCGATCAACCGCTCCTCTTTCGACGTCAACAACCGCATAATCGGCGGCTGAATAACCGGCACAAGGGCCATATAGGAATAGGATGAAATAGCAATCGCCCCGAGCAGATCAGGCGCAAGCTTCGTGGAAATAAAAATAGCCGTCGGGCCATCTGCACCACCAATAATACCAATACTTGCCGCAGCCCGGATCAAGCGTAGCGGGTCCTCGGGATCAGCCAGCCCCAATTGTGGGAATGAAGACCCCAGAATAATGGCCGCAAAGAGCGTCGAAAAAATACCAAACTGCGCGGCCGCCCCGAGCAAAATCAGCTTGGGATTGGCAATCAAACTCGAAAAATCGGTCATAGCCCCGATACCCAGAAAAATCAGCGGGGGATAAATACCACGAGCCACCCCTTGATAGAGATACCAGAGCACACTCCCATCGCTCACCAACTCATTGCCCTCATACACCGGACCTTCATACAGCCCAACACCAGAACCCGGCGCAAATGGCATATTGCCCAGAATAATCCCAAACCCGATCGGGACAAGCAGCAACGGCTCAAACTTCTTTGCGATACCCAGATAGATAAAGATAAGCCCGACAACAATCATAACAGCATTGCCGGGCCGTTCGAGTATCAAATAAAACCCGCTGTGTTGGATATACTCTGCGAGCGACTCAAAGATTTGCTCCAAGAGTAACCTCCTGTATTCTATTCAAATGTTACCAGAACCTGCTCCTGCTGCACGGCATCACCAGCCTTGACTTTAATCTCACTCACTTTTCCAGCAGACGGAGAGCTGATATTGGTATGCATTTTCATAGCTTCAATAATAATCAGCAGATCATTCTCTTTGACCTCATCCCCCACAGATACTTTCACTTCAGCCACAACCCCCGCAATCGGCGAGGTCACCACCTTGCCCACGGCCTCAGCAGGAGCAGTGGTAGGACTACTGGAAGGCTTTGGAGTGGCCGCAGGTGGCGATGCAGCCGGCGGCGCAGCCGCTCGTTGCGAAACGCCGGTCGCCGGCGGAAAGCCATAGGGCGCCCCACCCTCTTCATCATCTTCCAATACCTCGACTTCAACCTCATAACTGACGCCATTGACGGTTACCCGTAATTTCTTCACGCTTGCATACTCCTCATATTGCAATAGCCTGTCCAGCCGTCAGTACCCAACAACCAGCCCACACTGTTCATCAATTCCGTAACCGATGCGACCCCATAATCGTCACACGCCCCTGCCGTGACCAGGACGTCCCCGGATCAGCAGCAGTACGATAACGAATACGCCTGACTCGCACCCTCTTGCCTATCGCCTGAGTCACAGCCGCCGAAATGACTGCCATCATCTCCGGGGGAAGCGCATCAGGTGATGGCTGGGGAGATGCTGAAGATTCAGCATGTTCTTTGGACTGGTTACTCTTTGGTCGTGCCTCCAGATAGCGAAACAGCGACATCAACACAAATAACAACACCAGCCCGGAGAACACCACCGTCATACCCGTCGCCGCCAGTTGCACAGCGAGCGATAAATAATCCATAGCCCCCTCCTTCAGGGTTTAGAGTGGTATCAATCCATGCTTCTTCTGCGGGCGCAAATCACGTTTCGTGCGCAGTGATTCCAGCGCAAGACTGAGATAGCGACGAGTATCCTTCGGCTCAATAATATCATCTATCAAATTGCGGCCCGCACCCACATACGGATTAGCAAACTCTTCACGATACTCATCTACAAATTTCTCACGAGCAGCATCCGGATCTTCCGCATTTTTAATATCATTGCGATAGACAATATTGACCGCACCTTCCGGCCCCATCACCGCAATCTCACCGGTCGGCCAGGCTGCCACGCGGTCACAGCCCAGATCCTTGCCACACATCGCCAGATACGCCCCACCATACGCCTTGCGCAGAATAATCGAAATCTTGGGCACCGTGGCAGCCGAATACACAAACAACATCTTCGCACCGTGCCGAATAATCCCGCCATACTCCTGCTGAACACCTGGCATAAAGCCTGGCACATCTACCAGCGTCACCAGCGGAATATTAAACGCATTGCAGAAACGCACAAATCGCGAAATCTTATCCGAAGAATTAATATCCAGCACGCCGGCCATCACCATTGGCTGATTTGCCACAATACCAACCGTAAACCCATTGACGCGCCCAAAACCAATGACTGCATTGGCCGCATAGTGCTCCTGTATCTCCAGAAAATCACCGCCATCCACCAGCCGCACAATCACATCTTTCACATCATACGGTTCGCGTGGACTATCCGGGATAATCCTATTGAGCTCCATATCCTCAGTAACAACCAGATCACCGGAGCCATAATCTGGCGGATCCTCAATATTATTGGGCGGCAGGAAACTCAAGAGCTTCTTACAGAGTTGCAGCGCGTGCTCATCGCTCTCGGCGATAAAATGCACCACCCCACTCTGGCTCTCCTGCGCATACGCCCCGCCTAGCTCCTCCTCAGAAATCTGTTCACCCGTCACCTGACGGATAACCTGCGGGCCGGTGATAAATAGCTTGCCAATCCCCTGCACCATAATAATAAAATCAGTCAAAGCAGGCGAATAGGCAGCCCCACCAGCACACGGACCAGCAATGATAGATATTTGCGGAACCACACCGGAGAGCAAAACATTGCGATAAAAAATACGCCCGTATCCACTCAGCGAGCCAATACCCTCTTGAATCCGTGCGCCCCCGCTATCGTTAATCAACACAAAGGGAGCACCGCTCTTGAGAGCCATATCCATAACCTGGCAAATCTTATCGGCATGCATTTCGCCAACCGAACCACCAGACACCGTAAAATCTTGCGAAGCCACAAACATCTGGCGCCCATCCACCGCACCAGTTGCCGTGATCACCCCATCACCCGGTAGTTCTTTGCCAGCCATGCCAAACATCGTACACCGATGGCGCGTAAACAAAAACATCTCCTGGATGGTCTCCGGGTCAAACAACATCCCCACCCGTTCACGGGCAGTCAGCTTGCCCGATTCATGCTGTTTCTCAATGCGCTTCTCGCCGCCGCCTTGTTGCAAGCGAGCTTTCAACTCACGCAGACGCTCAATTTTTTCTTTTGTTGTCATATGCACCTGCCTGTTCGGTTATGGAATTCATACCTTTTCGATCTTCCGCATCATAACACGAAAGCCCCAAGTCTTCAAACGACTGGCTGTCGCGACAGCTACAAATGGGGATAGGAGGCATCAACAGGGTGAACCCATGCGCATGAAGCTAAGCGGTTTGCCGCTTTGCAAAGCGGGGGCTTGGGGGTTGCAAACCCTCACATGTGGAGACTTTTTCGAGGAAAAGAACCCCGTTGGGAATCGTAGCAG
>CAYFVX010000504.1:0-4212 GCA_964346425.1 uncultured Chloroflexaceae bacterium
ATCCGCGACGTGCTCGACTATCTGGCTGTTCTAGCGCACTGACCAGATAGTCGAGCACGTCGCGGATGGCGATGGGCTGGATGCGGGTGTAGACCCAGTGGGGGCAGATCATCACCGGCACACGCTCGGTCAGGTAGCGGATCATTTCAAACGAGAGGCTGCCCGACCCGACGATGACTGCCGCGCGAAATTCGGTGACGGGGACGCCAGCTTCGCGCAGCGCGTCGCCGGTCTGCTGGCGCGAGCGCAGGTGGTGGGACAACTGCTGCTCCTGCGGGTCGCCCAGGCCACCCAGGTAGATGAGTCGTTCGACGCCGGCGTCGCGGGCGGCGTTGCTAAAGTTGCGGGCGGCCAGTTGGTCGCGCTCGTGAAAGTCGCTGTGGCCGATCATGCTGTGAATGAGGTAGTAGGCGACCTGCACGCCGGCAAGGGCGTGCGGCAACGTCTCAGGCTTGAGCACATCGCCTTCCACCACTTCGACCTGTTCGCGCCAGGTGCGCCCATACAGGCGGGCCGCATCGCGCACCAGCACCCGCACCGAATAGCCACGTTCCAGCAGATGTTCCACCAGTCGTCCGCCGACATAGCCTGTCGCGCCTGTTACCAGTATCATTGTGTTTGGTTCTCCGTTTCTATTGCTTTGTGAGCAGTATAGTCTATTCTGGGAGGGTGCGCAATAGGCAATGGGCAAGTAACCAGGGGGCCATGTGCGCGAACGAAGCGGATATTCCGCCACGCTTCCACCCTCTCCCTAAATCCCTCTCCCATAAAGGGAGAGGGACTTCCGACACCCCTTCCCATGCGCATGAAGCTCACGCTTATTTCCCATTGGGGCGCAGCCCCAAACCCCTTAACGACTCTGTTGGTAAACCTGTACGACCCCTGGGAGCGCAGGCGGCTCGCCTGCCCCAGGCAGGGGTTTGGCATCGCCAAACCCCTACCTTATCACCCAAACCCCTACTTTACCATCAGAGTCCTTATACCTCATTCGGGTCATGAGTTCAACGAACCGCAAAGACGCAAAGGGCGCAAAGTCCGGACATCCGGGCAAAGATTCGGGCAGTTTTTTTTCATTCTTCATCCGATCCTGGTATTAACGGGGCGGGAATAAAAAAAGGGCGCGAGGATGAACCCATCCTCGCGCCCCTTTGTTAATCATCTCGTGTATGTCAACGTTCTTGTCTGGTGATTTCTGGAGGGGTTTGCCGGCGGCAAACCCCTACGCGATACTCTACCCAACCATACCCACCCCTACTTCATCACATTGGGCAGGAAGAGTGGGGGTATCTCATCGGTTACCGTTTCTCCCTGCGCCATCAGTATAAACTCGGTGAGATGGTCCACCGTGGCGGTCACCACCTTGCGGTCAGTGTCCACCGTGGAGGGCAGTGCCTCCCACGCGCTGCCGTTCCAGAAGGCGATGACCATATCGTTTTCTGTCAGGCTTTGCGCGGTCAGCTTCGCCACATCCTCCGCGGTGTAGGGGATGCTGATGGTCAGCGGTTGGTTGAACGTCGTCACTGCGCTCCCATCGTCGCTACGCTGCGCAACCAGCGTGAAGGAGCGCAACCCGACCGCGCCTGCTGGCACTGCCTGCGATGGCGCATCCTGCATGGTGAGCGTGACCGTCACCGGCCCATCCACCGCACCGGCCGGGAAGGTTATCATGATGCCGCTGGTGGTCGTCAGTGTGCCGCCCGCCTCCGGTGTAATCAGAACGGTTCGCACACCGGGTTCCTCACCGGGTTCCTCGCCCGGCTCTTCACCCGGTTCCTCGCCCGGCTCCTCGCCAGCTTCGTCATTGTCCACAATCGTCAGCGTGGCTTCGTTGGGTTCGACCAGCGTGGCGTTGACCGCGTTGCTGAGCGTCAACTGCACCGTTTCTGCTTCCTCTTGCAGCTCGTCTTCCAGGATGGCGACCTGCAGCGTGTGTTGCTTGTCGCCTGCCTCGAAGGTCAGCGTGCCGCTGATGGCGGTGTAGTCGCTGCCGGCGGTTGCGCTCCCGTCGCTGCTGGCGTAGTCCACCGTCACCGTTTGTTCCGTAGTCGTGCTCAGCGTGACGACCACTGTCGCGGTGGCGGTGTCTTCCGTCACGCTGTAGGTGGCAGTGCTGAAGGCCACGTCTGGCGTCACCGCCGTGACATCCTCTTCCTCTTCCGCTTCATCGTCAACAATCGTCAGCGTGGCTTCGTCAGGCTCCACCAGCGTGGCGTTGACGGCGTTGCTCAGAGCCAGCGTGAGTGCTTTGTCCTCCGTTTGCAGCGTGTCATTGTCCTGGATGGCAATGGCGAAGGTCTGCTGCGTTTCGCCAGCCGCAAAGGTCAGCGTGCCACTGGCTGCCGTGTAGTCGCTGTCTGCTTTGGCCGTGCCATCGCTGCTGGCGTAGTCTACGGTGATTTCCTTTGCCGAGGCCGCGCTCAGCGTGACGGTGACCGGGGTAGTTTTGGCGTTCTCAGTCACGGTGTAGTAGGCCGTGCTGAACGCTACATCCGGCGAGCCATCGCTGTCCTGGATCGTCATCGTCAAGGTGTCGAGACCATCGCGCAACCCGATGTTGCTGGCATTCTGCAAGCGCAGGATGATGGTCTCATCCACTTCATCAACCCCGTCCGCCGGGATGCGCACCTCGAAGGTCTTGTGCTGTTCACCCGGCGCGAAGGTGAACGTCCCTTCCTCGATGGTGTAGTCCGTATCCTTCGTCGCCGTCCCGCCGGTCACCGCATAGTCTACCGTCACATCCTCATCCATTTCGGTCGTCAGCGAGACGCTGATGGGTTGCGTCACCGTGCCTTCGCTGCCTTCCATCACAATCAGGCTGCCGGTGTTGAAGCGCACCAACTGCGGCATCAGCGTCATGTCCATGTCGGTAATCGGGCGCGTATGCACACCGACGGCCGGGCTGACGCGGGTGTCGTACCCGTCCTTAGAGATGGTCACGTACCAGCATTTGTTGGGCGCGACATCCCAGGCATAGCGACCAATATCCTCGGTCGTGAGCAGCGGGTTCTTGGCCGGGTCGATCTGCGGTGGTTCCTGGTTCGGGTCGGCGGTGACGCCCGACTGCGGCGCGGGCGGCAGATCGGTCCAGACGCGGTTGTTGCCCTTTGTTTCTGGCGTGTGGCAGGTGCGCGGCGTCTTGTCCGTGGCACTCTGCTTGACCTGCCAGCCTTCCAGTTTGAACAACCATGCGCGGGCATTGGCAACAGGCTCGCCAGAGAGCGCATCGGTGATGTTGCCGCTGGGGTCAATCAGGTCGATTTCGCCCACTTCTTCGCTCTGCTGCGCATTACCGCACACGGTCACGACGGTGATGCTGCCCTCTTCCAGTTTGTCGGCGGGCAAGGTTCCCTGGTACTTCCCACCACCAATTGCTTCCATGTCGGTGCTGTAGGGGTCGTTCTGATAGTCATACGTCAGTTGCAGATAGACGCGGTCGGGTGTCTGCTGGTTGGTACAACTGACCTGGCGTGTGATGGTGATATCCGCCCGAGCCGGGTTTGAGCGCGACATCTCCACCTGCAGTTTGCCGTCTTTCGGATTGTTCTTGACGCTGACGCCGCTGCCCGGATCTACGGTTGCCTCGGCAATCGGCGGGGCGGGTTCATCCAGCGTGGCGTTTATGTCCTCAGTGACCTGACCGGCCTCCACCTGCACCAACACCGCATCTTCCAGCGTGTCGCGGTCCTGGTAGTATTCATCCGGGTAGATGGTAGTGCGGCCTTCGCCCCAGTCTTCAAAGTGGAGTTTGTAGAAGCCGCTGTCCAGGTCATCTACCTCGTAGTTGCCCTGGGCATTCGTGGTGGTGTAGCGAACCCACCAGCCATTTTTGTCCAGTATTTGCACGCCAACGTTTGCCAGTGGTGTGCTACCATCCGGAGCCATGACCGTGCCGCTGATGCCGCCGGCCGGAGCTTTGACGGTATTGCGCGTTTCATCCTGGTTGTTCCAGTCGTTGGTATCATTCGACGTTGTACCAATCTCCACCTGGTTGACCAGATTGCTGCCCACCGTGGCCGTGTCCGAGATGAACACGGTCATCTGCAGCCAGTTATAGGAATAGGCATCCACTTGACCGATTTCCCAGACCACTGTGCGCCCATCTGCGGAGACCGTCGGCGTGATATCCTGCGTTCCCCAACTCCGCCAGTCCACAAAACGGGTGGGCGTCACGTCGCCGGTGATGAACAAGACGCGCCCCTGCCTGTTAGCGTT
>CAYFVX010000505.1:0-4204 GCA_964346425.1 uncultured Chloroflexaceae bacterium
GCCAGAGATGCTCAGCGTGGGTTGCACGGCAAACATGGCGGTGTTGCTGTTCTCAATGGTAAACTCGGTGGTCTGGATGCTGTATTCAAAGGGGCCGGGCGACAGGTCTGGGACCCAGCCAGAGAACACCTGCGCTCCCGCGTCTTCATCCACCGTCACGTCATCGCCTTTGGTAAAGGTGGGCTGGTCGTTGACCTGCTGCACCACCAGATGGATGGTGCGTGCGCCTTCCACCAGACCATCGCCGGCGTCCAACCGAATATCCGCCTCACCCCACTGGTTAGCCGGTGGGGTTATCGTGATGGTGTTGGTGTAGGTTCCACCATCCTGACTCTCTTTTTCGATGGTCATATCATCCGCGCTCAACGCCAGCTCGTCGGTCTGGTTGGCGATGGCGGCGGCGAGGTTGAGTGTGTCAAGCGTATCGGTATCCACCACGGTAAAGTTAATTGGGCCTGTTGCGGTATCCTCGTCTATGGTCAGCACGACTGTGCCATCATCTTCTTCCGTAATCTCCGTCGGGTTATCGTCCTCTTTGGAGAAGCCATCTTTCCCCTTGATTTCGGGACGATGGGTTAGCGAGACTTCCTTTGTGCTGGTAATCACGCCCCACGCATTGGCAGCCGTTACCGTGACCACGCGGGTGATAGGAGCTTTGCCGTCGGAGGAGGAGGCATCCCAGGCAATGGAGCGTGTACTGCTCAATACCGCGCTGTCCCACGAATCGGCCAATTCCAGTGATGGATCGGTCGTTTGTGGCGATACATCCTCCTGTATATCCCAGGTATAGGTGAAGGGGCGGGTGGTATCCTGCGGGCGCACGGTCATGGTAAAGCGGCCGGTCTGGTTGAATGCGAGGATATCCGGTCCTACCAGTTCGCTCTGCTGGCTGGAAGGGGTGGTGGCGGTGAGTTTTATCTGGTGGGTGTTGCTGATCGTTACCCAGGGGTTCTGGACGGTGAGTGTGACATAGTTTGTTCCTGATATTGTCGAGGTGAGGCGGTAGAAGTCCTGTGTCTCGGTCACGCCTGGCGAGGAGGCAACATCGTTGCCGTTGATTGTCCAGGTGTAGGTGTAGGGTTGGTCGAGGCGCATGTCAATCGTGCCGGTGAGGGGGTAGCTATAGTTTGCCCCAACCTGTCCGTTAGTTGCTCCCTCAATATCGGGAGTTACTGCATCCATCGCTACCGCCAGCGTTGTGCTTATGCCGTCCGTCCCGATCCACTTGTTGCTGAGCGTGACGGTGAGGTAGTGGGTGGTGGAGATGGTGTTGCTCCAGGCAAACGACTGGCTGTTTTGCCGCTCGTCACTCGCTGAAATATCAGTCTGCTGTGTGACCTGCCAGTCGTAGGTAATGGGCTTGAAGGTGCCCTCCGCATCGGCATCCGCCACTGTGGTGGTGAAGGGGTAGGTCACGCCGGCGATGCCCATGTTGTCGGTAGGGCCACTCAGCGTGGGCGAAATCTGGCTGATGGTGATGTCATGCGTATCGGTGAAGACAGTTCCTCCACTCGTGACCGTCATCGTAACCTGCTGCGTACCCAGGTCCGTACCATCCGCATACCAGGTAATATTGGCGGTGGATTCATCGGCAGGGTCTATCTCATTGTTGCCCGATGCATCCCAGGTATAGGAACCCTTTGAAGCGGCTATCAGCTCTTCCTCAAAAGTATACGTCACGCCCACAAAGCCAGATGTGGGGCCACTGATGGAGGGTGGTTTGCCCAGATAGAGTTCCTTCACCTCGGCAGCAGTCAATGCACGCTCATACACGCGGATATCATCCAGACTGCCATCGTAGTAGACATCTTCCCAGGCATCATTGCTACGCGTACTATGCGCGATGTCCAGCGTTTTGTCTGTATCAAATCCATCGCCATAGGAAGCACCACAATTGAGTTGGCTATAATCTTCTCGTTCGGTTGCTTCATCTCCATCTACATAGAGCGTCAACTGGTCTTGACTGGTAGTATTAGCTGAACTTCCGTCCCATACACCCACCACATGATGCCAGTTGTCATCGGCAGGAATCTCTTTGGAACATACCCCGCATAGACGAAACATAATAAACGCCCTGCGTTTCGGTCCACATCCCCAAGCTTTAGGTGACCCCCCAAAGCCAAGCATAAAAAATCGTGTTGTTTCAAGATAGGCAATGGGACGTGCTCCATTGCCAGCGTAACTTGACTTCATCCAGAACGAAACAGAAATCTGTTTGAATGCTGGGGGAGAATAGGCTGTCTTGATCCAATCACGATCATTATTCCCTCCAAACTGAAGCGCATGGCCGGTGTCATCATAGCCCGTGATCCAGTCTGATTCTTCCATATTTCTCAGCTCTGCATCAGCCGAACCATCAGTCGCATCTGCAGTGGTATCTCCGCTCCCTTCATTCAAGGGCCAGTATGCGTCATGGTCGCCAGTTTCTGCGTCGAGTGGCAGAGACGACAGCAACAATGACAACAACAAGAGTAATGAAACAAGTGCAGCAGCGGTCGTCAGTGAACGGTAGGATTTATACATTGTGATTCCCTTTCCATCAATGAGGTGCATGGGTTCTTATGAACACGAGGAATGCCAGTATGCGACGAACAGAGCCGGGCAGGACCAGTGATACCAGAATTCGGATAATGACTGCTCCCACAGATGAGCACAGATGACACCGTTCTCCTCTCTGCACTCTGCGTCTCTGCGTCTCTGCGTCTCTGCGTTTCATAAAGTCATCAGGCGAACAACATGGTATGATGAGGGCATGCACAGAAAAGCATGTCCATCCCTTTGCATCGCATTGTGGTCTTATTGTACCAGACAAGCGAAAGGTTGTGAATTGGTTAAACAAAGGTGGCACGTCGAGTCAGGACTTTTAGGTGATTTGTTATATTTTTCACAAAATCACAAAGCGTAGCCGTGGTGTTGATACACAATGCGGCTGAACACGCTGAAAAAACCACAGAGACACAGAGGGCACAAAGGTGAGACAAAGGCAACTTGCTATGTATCCGAACGGAGAAGCAGATATGGTTGCAGGATATCCGCATAGCGACGGGTAAAGGCTGCTTTCGCCGTTGGATGTACATGGTCCATCTGGTCGCCATGCTGGGATGGAGGAATGAAGAGCAGCGTATCCACCAGTTCTGCTTCGGTGGCTGCTATCGTGGTGTTGAGCGCGGGAATGTCAAATTGTTGCGCCGCCTCCGCCATAATAGGTCCGTGGACCACGACCAGGTTAATATCGTGCTGCTCGCAATATTGCACAAGTTTCTTGAGAAAAAGGGTTTTCTGTGGATTGATGCGCGTCCTGGTGGGGAGTTCGACCGGGTGGTGAGGCGGACGTTGTTTCTGGGGGGGATAATCATTGATCAGCATGATAGGGCGTGGTTGTTGCGTGCCCAGATAGTAGGTCACACTTTTGCGGATATTTTCCCAGAGCAAGAGATTGTTCAGGGCTGTTTCAAGCAGTTTTCCCTGTCTGGTAAGCGTCAGTTCGGTGAAGTCGGAGAGATCGTTGGCAGAGTAGAGGTAGCCATCATACGCGACCTTGCGCGTCATCATATCGAGTGAGTGAACCAGCACGACATTTTTTACCTGGTGTGTGCTGGCAACTTCCTTGACCATGTTGTAGGAGCCTGCATAGCCGTAGAGACCAGTCAATGCCAGATTGAGGGAAGGGGAGCCAGTCAGGGTGCTGAATAATCTGGCATCCAGCGAGTGACCGAGCGAGCTATCGCCGACAAAGACCGTTTCAATGTCATCTGCAGCAGTATGTTGGATTTTTGCCATCTGGTAGGCGTATATCGCCCTCGGGTGGCCGGCATGGGCTTCGTAAACCAGATAGTGACAGACGACCGTTTCAATGCTGGCGGTGATGAGCAAAAAAAGCAACAGAAAAGATTTGACATAGGTCTCATAGCGGTGGCCTGGTGGTTGTTGCATGCTGAAATCCTTGCGTTGCACTGTTTCTTATCCTGACACTTTTTTCTTGTTCTGTCAACTTGCTGGACTTTGTCCACATCTTACGTTACGTGGGAGCACGAGGGGCAATGTCCCTCGCAACCCCATGCGCTTGAAGCTAAGTACCGCATTGCGTAAATGTGTGCCGAAATAGGGAAGACAAAGCGGGCATTCCCCCACGCTTTCACCCTCTCCCCAAACCCCTCTCCCATCCAGGGAGAGGGGCTTCCGTCACCCCTTCCCATGCGCATGA
>CAYFVX010000506.1:0-4194 GCA_964346425.1 uncultured Chloroflexaceae bacterium
ATTGTATCGTGGGGTGTGTTGTTTTTTCGACTTCGTCGAAAAAACAACACACCCCCCCAGAATGGGGTTGCGAGGGGACGCCGTCCCCTCACGCTCCCCTGGTTCAACTCCGTTGAGGATACTCCACGGTATTCTGTGGTGCTACCCTCTGCATCTCTGCGTCTCTGTGTCTCTGCATATAAAAAATAATCAGGCGAACATGGTAGCACCTACCCAACCTGCTATCCCAGCAGCAAAAAATCGTATTGGTAATGCACTCATCTACTGGTTCTTGATCCATCTGCCGCTCTGGAACCACTTTGCGTCTGTTCGTTTCCAGGCGCATGGGCGCATCCCGCTTCCCACCGAAGGCCCGCTCATCTGCTATATGAACCACCCGTCCTGGTGGGATGGCTATATGGCCGCCATCATCAGCCGTCATATCCTGCGCTGGGGGGCGATGAGCCACTATGTTATGATGGAAGAACAGCAGCTTCGCTCCTATCGTTTTTTTACCTGGAGTGGGGTCTTTTCAGTAGACCGCCACAATCCACGCGAGGCAGCCCGTTCGGTTGCCTATATCAGCCGCGTCTTGCAGGAAGGTGTGGGGCGCGTGTTGTATCTGTTTCCGCAGGGCGAGATTACGCCCAATGACCGCCGCCCGTTGCATATTTACCCAGGCATAGCCCACATTGTCAGGCGCATACCGCATGGTACGTTGCTGGCCCCGGTTGCCCTCCGCTATGAGTTTCGCGGCGAGCAACGCCCGGAATTGTTTTTGCGTTTTGGGCCGGTCCACCGGGCAGATCCTTCAGCAGAGAAAACGGTATTGTTGGCAGACGTGCAACAACGTTTGACGCACAGCGTAGATGCGCTGCACACGGCGATTATTGCCGATGATATGCGCCAGTTTCGCGTGCTTATGCGCGGGAAACCTGGCATCAACCGCCTGGTTGATGTCGTTTCTCCTCGTGATTAAGGACTCTGTTGGTAACGTCCGGGCAGGGCCTCTCGCAAAGGCGCAAAGCCGCAAAGGTCCGGACAGGAGATGGGGTTTACCAACAGAGTCCTTAAGTTACCAAAGATTTCGCACAAATACGTGCCACCTTGCCTTTCTGATGCAGTGCAACGCTCACATTTTTGGGTGCTTGCAGGGCAATCGGGTTGGCGACCAAACCGTCAGCGATCGAGCAGTCGCTTAAACTCCCTTCATCAGGTTGGCACGCTTCTTGCTCTCTGTTTGGGTAGTCAAGTGTTCGTGCCTGACATGTGGATACATTCAGTATTGAAAAAAGCGGAAAGGAGACATCGTAATGGCTATCAATTGGGATGTAATCGAAGGCAAATGGAAGCAGTTTAAGGCTGATGCTCGGGTGCAATGGGGCAAAATCACTGATGATGAATGGGACCAGATTGCAGGACGACGTGATAAACTCGCCGGGGTACTCCAGGAACGCTATGGATGGGAACGTGAAGAAGCTGAGAAACGCATTGATGAGTTCTTCGACCGTCATGTATCGTCCAACTCTCACTAAATACGTATGTGGTTGAACTATCTTTGGGGAGTGGAACGAGTGGAACAGGTTTCTCGCCTGTTCCGCTTTTTTATGGTATCGTTCTGTTCAGAGTGATGCAGCATAGGTGTGCTTCCTTAGTTGCGAGAAAAGAGAGGAACAAAACCAGATGATACGACAAGCCGACCAGCTTTTGCAGCGTATCAAAAAGCTGCACGCCCACATCCGTGATACGGTGGTCGCAGCGTTTGAGCAGAGCAGTATAGAACAGCTTGCGCAAGTCACGGCCGAGGAGGACAGCGGCGATACCATCTATGCCGTTGACCGGGTCAGCGAAGAGGCATTGCAAGATTTCTTTGCCCGCGAAATTGCCCCCCACTGGTCCCTCATGCTCATTGCCGAGGGTTTGCCGGGTGGATACATCTGTCTGCCACAGGGCAAAAAGCCAGAAGAGGTCGAGATCCGTGTGCTGGTGGACCCGATAGATGGGACGCGTGGATTGATGTATCAGAAGCGGAGTGCGTGGGTGCTCACTGGTATCGCTCCCAATCGTGGGGCTGAGACCAGTCTACGGGATATTGAGATTGCGGTACAGACGGAAATACCGCTGGTCAAGCAATATCTCAGCGATGTGCTCTGGGCAACTAGCCAGACTCCCACGCAAGCCGAGCGGTACAACCGCCTGAATGGAGAAAGCACACCGTTTGCCCCACAACCTTCCACGGCATCAACGATTGCACATGGCTTTGCTATGATCAGTCGCTTTTTTCCGGGCGCACGGGAGGAGCTGGCTGCGATTGATGAGGCGATGGTGCATGCGGTGCTTGGCCCGCCGCAGCGCGGCAAGGCGCACTGTTTTGAAGACCAGTATATTTGCACGGGTGGTCAACTTTATGAACTTATGGTCGGTCACGACCGCTTTGTTGCCGATTTGCGCCCGCTGATGGACCGCTGGCTGGCCCAGCATGGACGTGTCCTCGGTATCTGTTGCCATCCTTATGACCTGGCGAGTATGCTGGTGGCGCAGCAGGCCGGGGTTATTCTGACCAATGATCGAGGGGGGATACTCAATGCGCCGCTCAATGTGGAGGCCGAGGTCGGTTGGATTGGCTATGCGAATGCGGCGATCCATGCACAGGTGGAGCCAGCCCTGCTCAATGAATTGCACCAGCGCGGGTTGTTGTAGCTCAAAGAGAGACCGGAGACGAGAGACCGGAGAACGTGGACAAGCATCGGACACCTGTCGCAGTTGTTTGTCCCTTTGTGAAAGGGGATAAATGGCTTGAAACATCCCTCTTTGATGGTATTATTGGTAAAATCCGGGCAGGTCTCACCGCAAAGGCGCAAAGAGCGCAAAGGTCCGGATAAGAGATGGTATTTACCAACGGAGTCTTGACGTGCGCGGCTCCTTTCCTTTCACGTGAATGTGAACAGTTACCCAAACCTCTCCTTTTGACAAACCATGCGCTCTTGTGCTACTATCTGCACTGTTGAATTTGATGACACCACGTCGTTTCATCTTCAGACTGTTGTGCCTGTTTACCCTCATGCTGGCACTGACAATAACCCCCTGGAATCTGGTGGGGTCTCATGTTCGTTTGCATCCCCTGTTTTTTTCGCCCGGACGATACTTGCCGGAAAATACGCCGTTCCACATTGCCAGAGCGCATCCTGCGGATGAGCAGACGTCATCGTTTGGACAGCGGTGGAATGGCGCACCAAAGCCACAGCGTTCAATCGAGCCATATGTGCGCCCGGAGTTTGCGGCGTATATGCGGCGCATGCAGCCAGTTATCAAGGAGGCGGCCGCTCGCCACAACCATCCGCAACGTTCAGGGATGACGGATGAGCAGTTTGCGGAAGTGATTGCGTTGCTGCTCTACAATGAACATAATGGGTGGGTGGAAGATCTGGTTGAGCCGTTGCGGGTGTTGACGCCCCTCTATCAGCATTCGCAGATTGTCCTCAATAGCAGTGGTCTCGGCAGCAATTATAGCGTCTGGCCGACGAACCTGCGTCCCTCGGTTGCCCTCGAAATCCTGTATCAGCAGGTACCGGTTCCCGCTCCAACACGGGTGATAACTGTTCCTTTGCAGGTGGAAGGTAGCAACATCATTCCCGCGCACTATGCCACTCGCGGTGCGCTGTATGCGGCCATCACCAGCGAAATTACACAGGAAGAGCTGGCAATCGAATATATGGCGGTCAACCTGGAGCGCGGTGTCTACCGCGCGAACTATGAGCAGGTACCGGTAAGCTGGCGGACGCTGGCAGCCTGGCACAATCAGGGCATTGTGCGCCCGCAGCAAATCCGTGCGAATAAGTGTGCCAGCGATTATATCCGTCGGACTTCGGCGTATCTGGAGACGGCCCATCGTTTGATACATGCAGAGGAATAATACGTCTTGCAAATTGCGTTCACCGTGCTAGAATACAATCGTGATACCATGCAGTGTGCATAGGAAACAGCAAAAACAGGCAACAGGCAACAGGCAACAGGCAGAAAGGCAGTAGCGATCTTCATATGTTAGATAGACGAGTACGTCGTACTTATGCCGGGCATGAGATGCCCCGTCGTCCGCTTTTCCCTCGCACGTTGCGGCGGGGACGTGCGGCTCCCTCTTCCTTTTCTGTTCCGCGCCTTTTTCTCCCGATTCTCGTCGTGCTCCCCTTTTTTTTTGTTGTTGCGGGTGCTTTTTTT
>CAYFVX010000507.1:0-4190 GCA_964346425.1 uncultured Chloroflexaceae bacterium
CGTCTGCAATACGCTTTATCGTACCAGTTTTCTCAACTATTCACCCGAACATGGTATGATTTCACGAATCAGCAAGTATCTCATGCCTGTCCAGATAACCCTCTGGTATTGCAGTACAACCCACAGAAGGATACCATCTGAAACAGGGCAGTGATTGGTGAATGAAAAAGCAGATTGATAAGCTCAAAAAAGAAATTGGAAATGTAGAATAGGCGTAGTACGAAATACTCTTCGTTCTCTCAATCGAAAAAACGTCCCTTCAAATAGCTACGACATTGACTTATTCATAGTGGTGAGAAAATCCGAGTTCTTCTTGGTCTTCGCCATTCGAGCCAGAACCAGCTCAGTTCCTTCATTTTCGCCAAGCATACTCACCATGCGACGAAGCGTCCAGACCTGACGGAGGGTCTCGGCATCCAACAACAGCTCTTCACGTCGCGTTCCGCTTCGTTGAATATCAATAGCCGGGAAGATACGTTTTTCGGAAAGCTTGCGGTCCAGATGCAATTCCATATTGCCTGTCCCCTTAAACTCTTCGTAGATGACATCATCCATACGGCTACCGGTATCTATCAAGCAGGTCGCGATAATTGTGAGACTTCCGCCACTCTCAATATTGCGTGCAGCCCCAAAAAAGCGTTTGGGGGGATAGAGCGCAACCGGGTCAATACCACCGGAGAGAGTACGCCCACTTGGTGGCATATCGAGGTTGTAGGCGCGAGCGAGGCGGGTAATCGAGTCCATCAAGATAACGACATCCTGCCCCCCCTCTACCAACCGCTTGGCCCGTTCCAGGGTCATTTCAGCAACTTTGGTATGGTCTTCGACTGGCTCGTCAAATGTTGAAGAAACGACTTCCCCCTTGACACTGCGCCGCATATCTGTCACTTCTTCAGGACGCTCCCCAATGAGCAATACCATAAGCTGGACATCGGGGTGGTTGGTGGTAATACCATTGGCAATTGCCTTGAGCAACAACGTCTTCCCTGCCTTGGGAGGCGAAACAATTAACCCACGTTGCCCACGACCTATCGGAGCAATCAGATCAACCAGACGCGTGGAGAGAATATTTGCCTCTGTTTCGAGTCGGAGTTGACTATTGGGAAATATCGGGGTCAACTGGTCAAACGATGGACGTTTGCGAGCCGTTTCCGGGTCTACCCCATTAATCATTTCGACTCGTAATAAAGAAAAATACCGTTCACTTTCCTTGGGTGGTCGGATCTGTCCCCAGACACGGTCGCCGGTACGCAAACCAAAGCGTCGAATTTGCGATTGCGAGACATAGACATCGTTCGGGCCTGGCAACATGCGATCTCCACGCAAAAAGCCAAAGCCTTCAGACACAATGTCAAGAATACCATCATTGAACGTATGCCCCGCCTCTTCGGTATGTGCCTGGAGCAACTTCATGATCAAGTCCTGCTTTTTCAGGCCGCTATAACCTGTGATGTCAAACTTGCGAGCCATTTCACGCAGGTCTGTCAGTGTTTTTGATTCTAATTCAGCGATGTTCACGCACAAATTCTCCTTAAAGTTTATTATGGGGATGCAACAGCACGACATGACGTATTGGATTGGAACCTGTGCTTCTCACTTTTCTGTTGTTCAAGAACGTGATGCAGAATAACGGAAGCAAGCCAAGTTCTTGTGGATAAAAACGGAAGAACATGCTCTGGCATGCTTAATAGAAAGCGATACGTTAGCCATTATCCGCCCGTTGAAAGATTGAAAGGGAAAGATGGTTCTGAAATCATCACATCTCATGTATACTTTTTGAGGATGCATAGTTCATGCAAGAATCAACGAATAGCAAATATGCGATAAACCATACCCTGACACTTCCTCGATGAGATGAATCTCTGGTGGTTCAAAGGCTCCTTACGATACCAACGTGAGGCTACCCTGTCGGGGAAAACGCCCTGGTAGCACCGGGCGGCGTTACCAATGAGACAAACAGAGGGTACTATCCTTCTGCTAAAGTATAGCATATGTGTCAAGTTCTTGCAATAGAAATAGCATGTTGTTGGGTATGGCGGATTTTTGCGGCTCCATCGCAGGATGGTTGTGGAAGTGTGTGCTTTTTTACGGCTTTGCCATACAAAAGCACACACCACGCTACCGGGAACGACGTTCCCACTTCCTTCTGCCTGGGCAGACAGCAAATCCAGTTTGCAAAAAAATTCGCCGCACCTGGTATTTTTCCCTCTTGTCTAAAAAAACTCTCCCAGAACCTTTTGCTGGCAGGTGGGAAACATCAACCACTTGAAACCATCAATATTGGATCATTGAATAAACGGGATGCTTTTGTAACTTATCACGTCCATTCAAGAATGTCAATTCGATAAGAAATGCCAGTTCGACAACGGTACCGCCCATTTTTTCAACCAGGGTACATGCGGCCGCCATCGTCCCTCCCGTAGCAAGCAAATCATCAATTATCAGGACCCGTGCTCCTGGTTGAAACGCATCACGATGAATTTCAATCGTGTTGGTTCCATACTCCAGTTCATACTCCATGTGATAGGTCTCGGACGGCAGTTTGCCAGGCTTACGTATTGGCACCAGGCCAATCCCCAGCCCATAGGCAACAGGAGCTCCGAAGATAAACCCCCGGGACTCAATACCAATGACCACATCAATCGCATGTTCCCGATAGCGATCTATCAACATCTGGGATACCTGCTGGAAAGCAGGCCCATTATTGAGCAAGGTGGTTATATCTTTGAACTGAATACCAGGCTGCGGAAAGTCAGGAATGTTTCGTATATATTCCGAAAGGTCCAACTGGGTCATTATCACCTCCACATACAAAAAACAGATTCACACACATTGTCCTTATACCTCAGTGGGTGTCACCCATTGGGAGCGCGAGGGAACTCGGTTTCCTCGCAACCCTATTATTCTGGTGGGGGGTGTTGGTTTTTCGACGAAGTCGAAAAACCAACACCCCCCAAAGCCATAGCACGCGGCAGCGTGCGGTTTTTTGCCCTGCGCAAGCAGCACATCCTACAGGTGAAACCTGTTGAGGTCCTTATACCCAATGTTTGTACCGAAAGTACACGTACATCGCCACGGCTGGCAATGCCATAATCCCCAACGACACCGGAAGAGCCAGCGGACTATCTGCATATGGTATCACAACATTCATCCCAAAGATGCTGGCTATCAAGGTCATGGGCAGCATAATGACAGAAATCAGCGTAAAAATTTTCATTTCTTCGTTGATACGATGAGACGTCAGGCTATCCAGCGTTGCGTTCAATCCTTCAATAATTTCTTTTTGCTCTTCCAGCATGTCCCACAATTTTCCAAGCCCATCGGTCAGGTCACCAAAGTAGACTTCTTCATCCAACCGCAAAAAGTCACGCTCACGCATTTCCAGGGAACGCACGACCGGGATATTGGGTCTGAGAATGCGCCGCATCGCAATGATGTCGCGGCGGACCAGAGAAAGTTCCTGCACCATTTCTTGCACATTACGCCCAAAGATGTTGACTTCAATATTGTCAAGTTTCTGGTCAACGCGATAGAGCATCGGGAAACATGCACTCACCAGCGTTTCGATAATTCGATAGAGCAGGTAGCCGGAACCCCCACCCATTAACTGGGTCTGTACTTTTGCATCATTGGCAAGATTGACCAGCCGAACCAGCGGTTTCAGCTTGCCGTCATGAAGCGTTATAACATAATCGCGACCGGCAAAAATGTCAAGTTCGCTGACGACAGCCAGCCGATTGGTCTTATCAAAGACCGGGAAATGCAGCACAAGAAAGACATATTCACCACCACTTTCCGGGTTATTGTCAATTTTAGGACGTTGCAAGCGTGAAAGTACGTCTTCCAGGTGAAGAGGATGAAAATTGTAGCGGTCGCGCAGGAGAGAGACCTGTTCATTACCTGGTTGAACCATATCAAGCCAGTTCAAGCCATTGTATTCCAGGTTTTGGGACCTCGCACCTGATACTTGTGAGGTGGGGCTCCAGGCTACCGGCTGACGCGTGCGTGCAATCATGCAACTGACCTGCTGATATAGTAATGCATATGAGTGGGTACATATTTTCTGAATAATGAGGCTCAAGGATTGCGTGAGTATTATACCGCTCTTTGCGCATGGTGGCAAACGGCAGTTTGCGGGTAACTGTTCAGAAATGAGGCAAACAGACGAGCCGCGACCGTGAGGGAGCGGA
>CAYFVX010000508.1:0-4189 GCA_964346425.1 uncultured Chloroflexaceae bacterium
CATACGTTATCAGTACGCTACCAGATGGGGCAAAATCAGGCTGTGGTTCCATCTGTTCATCCTTCCCGACGGGCGTCGCCAGCCACTCCTCCACATTCCCCGCCATATCCTGCGCCCCGCAGACTGCCGCGCCCCGCGGGAAACAACCCACCGGTGAAGGTGCGTCAATATCAGTGTCAGCATAATTCGCATGGTTGGGCGTTGGCTGCTCATCCCCCCACGGATAACGCCGTTTGTCCGTATGGCGGGCGGCTCGCTCCCATTCGAGCGAGGTGGGCAGACGGATGACTTCCTCACGCGAGAGCCAGCCCTGTGCGTGGCCCTGTGCTGTCAGCCACGCGCAGTATGCCATCGCCTCATACCAGCGTCCAACAAGTGGCTGAGTAGGCTGGTTCCAGCGGGGGTCATCCCAGCTATAGGGTTGCATGATGCGCTCTGGCTCGCCAGAGAAACGAAAACCACCGCCTGGCTGGATGTACTTCCACCCCTGCTCCGTCCACCAGCGTTGCTCTTGATAGCCCCCATCCGCCATAAAGCGAGCATACTCCGCATTCGTCACAGGGTAACGACCGATACGGAAGTCGTAGGGCAGTTCCCTCTGGCGCAACTCCCCTTTGTTGTCATCCCCAAACCAGAATGTTCCCGCTTCGACATGGCACCAATAAAGTTCCATCGCTCGGTGCCAGGAAGGAGACTGCTGCACAGGTAGCCCGATAACCGCCAGCGGCAACCGTAGGTCAAGCACTGGCTGGGTGCTGGTGGGAGTGTCATAGGTGGTCAGTTTGCCCGCCGTCAGACCAGCGCGAACGCGCAGCGTGGCGGGGGCAGCGGGTGGTTCTCCCTCCGCAGACAGGTGCAGCAGCGCAGTATACACGCTGCGCCAGATGCCCGTTTTGCCCATCACGGTTGGGTCGTGCCCACTCAATCGCTCACGCCCGATTTGCAGCAGCAATTCGCCCGCAAGCACCTGTTCGGCATGACTGCGCTGCAACAGTTTCTCTACCAACTGCACAGGCTTGTCAAACTCACGGCTGGCAAGCACCTGATAGCCGACCATCAGCAACAGCGGCTCATGCCAGTGCGGGGACGCAGCCCGTTCCTGGCTCTGGCTCACCGCGTTGCGTAGCGTCATCAGGTGGTAGCCAGCCAGAAATTCCTGGAAGGTGCGGTGCGGGAAGGTATACACCTGCGGCCCGCGCTTGAGCAACAACCCATTGCCCTGTTCCAGAGCTTCCAGTACGATCTGCGCCAGGTCATAGCGACGGTCGTGAGCATAGGGGGCAAATCCTTCGGCGAGCCAGCCGATAAGGTCGCGTTCGTGCAGGTCGGCGGGCGCGGTGGTTGCTTGTTCCGATTCGTGTGTTCCCACCTGTTCGTGCGCGGCAAACCCCAACCGTGCCATCAGTGCCAGCAGGTCGCTGCTGCGAAACTGCGGGATACCCAGGCGCGTCAGCAGGTCATCCTGCCCGCGTTGCTGCCGCCAGCGGAGCAGCAGGATTTCGATACATTCCGCATAGAGCAGCGACCGGGCATCGGGCAGCGTGCCACGGTTGGTATGCACCAGAGCCATGACGGTCAGCAGCAGAGGTAAAGTCCCAAGTTCGCGCAATTCCTCGCGCGTCTGCAACGCCTGCCTCAACGCCTGCGCATCCTCACGGGCCTGCGGTGGTGTGCGCCGTCCGCTGGCGGCAAGCTCGGCATACCAGCGGTTTACAAACTGCTGCATCTGCTTGTTGGTGAAAGGTGCAAGCGTATGCGTTGGAAAATCTGCCAGTTGGCGCAACGGTTCAGCATGATAATCGAGGATGCGGCAGGTCACCAGCATGGGAGCCTGCGGGTAGGCATGGGCGGTTGCGGTGATACTTTGCGTCACGCGTTCAAGCGTGGGGCTGCCGACCACTTCATCCAATCCATCCAGCAGCAGGAGTGCCGTACCATCGTGCAGATGGTGCTTGAGCAGGTCCCATGCCTCGACACAGGCGGTGTCCTTCAGCATCGTATGGAGGAAATCGAGCAGCAGGGTGGTCGTCCCTTTTGTGGGCACTGACTGATGCTGGCGTATCCAGGCAGCGAAGTCGCGCAGGATAATGCGGATGGGCAGCAGCGAACCGAGAGTCCAGTCAGGCAACTGCTGCGCCAGCAGGTCGGCCTGCTCTTGCACTGATTCCTCTCGCTGTCCTGCCTGAGCTACGTCTGCCAGCGCAAAGGTGAGATGATTAACAAAGGTAGACTTCCCACTCCCAGGTACACCCAGCAACATCAGCCGTCGCTGCGGCGTGTGTGCCAATGCTGCAAGCGCAGGCAGTGGACGGGACTCGGCCAACCGCTGGCTGATTTTTTCTGATACCGCTCGTGACCGCTTTTCGGCTGAAACCGACCCCTGATCCCCACCTGATGGCTGCTTAGCCATGCCCAACTTCTCTTTGATTTTCTCTACGACCGTCTTTGGCTTCTCAGCAGGTGATGGTGCTTGTGCTGCGCCCAATTTCTGGTTGATTTTCTCCGCTCCCCTTCTTTTCCGCTTTTCGGCTGAAACTCCCCCCTGATCCTGATCCCCGCCCCATGATCCCTGACCCTCAATCTGCGTCGTGGTCAACAACCCGATATAGACCTCGGCCAGATGCATGGTGCGCTGGTGCGCGGCATCGGTCTGGTCTAGCACACCCAACGCTATCGCATTGCACTGCTGCCCCAGACTTGCCAGGTAAATGCGCAACGCACGCTGTTGCTGCTCGGCAGCAGTGGTGTCTTCGGGATGTTCGTAGTAGTGCTCGGCATATATCTGGCGGGCATCGCGGATGTCGCGTTTTGCCTGCATACGCTGGCCGCTGGAAGATGTGGCGGTGGGTGTGCCTTGTCGGGCGCGGAGTTCGGCAAGCTCGCGTTCAATGGCTCGTTTGACCGCATTCGATGTAGCGACTGCCAGTTCTGCCTCAAGCTCGGCTATTTGCTGCTGGATAGATTCGGGGGTTTCGGTCATTGAGTTTCTCCAAGTTTCTGCAAGAATCCGGTCAATATCATGTTCGGGTGAATAGTTGGGAAAACTGGCACGATAGAGCGCATTGCAGTCGCTCATCACTCATCACTTATCACTCATCACTGGTATAAGGGAATACTATCACCACTTCATTCAGAATACGCTCACCAATGTGCGGCTTGAGATCGGGGCGATGCACCAGGTCTACCGGCACGCCAAGAAGGTCTGTTAGTTTTTCCTGAATTTCAACATAGGTAAACAAACCTGGAAGGACATCAAACTCAATCAAGACATCGAGATCACTCCCAGGTATTTGCTCGTTCCGCACAGAGGAGCCAAACACCCCCATCTGCTTGATGTGATACTGCCGTACCAGGTCAGGCAGATGGTGACGCAAGGTGGTAATAACATCAGTAATATCCCAGGTTTCCGGGATCGTATCAGGTTGCATATGATAGTTCTCCTGAGCCTGTTGCCGTTGGTAGAGAGACGTGTACGCAACGTCTCTCTACCAACGGCTACTGCGCCTTTGCGCCTTTGCGCGAGGCACTGCCCGGATTTTGCCAACAGAGGTGGAAACCGCGGCTACCCCCTATCCCCTATACCCTATCCCCTACCCAATCCGCTGGCTTGCGCCGTCAATGTCCTGATCGGCGTGCATGGACTGTGAATGGTCGCCATGCTTGCCCATCATCTCCTGCTCCACATTGCGCAGGTTTTCGCCTGTCATGGTCTGCTGCAACAGGGGCATGCGTTGCGGCAGGCTTTCCAGCATTGCTCGGAACTGCTCGTTGCGCTGCGCCAGGTCTTGCAGCGATTGGGTCAGGTTGTCAACGCGCCGCTGGCTGGTGGGATCACTTTCAAACGATTCCAGGTCATTTTGCTCCGCGGTCGTGCCATGCGTCTGTATGCCCTCGCGCACCACCTCCAACGCCTGTTTGCCCTCTTGCACCTGCGGAGTCTCCGTCGGTTGCTCGCCGCCTGCCTGCTCGATCTGTTGCTTCTCATTCCGATAGGTCATGTAGCCTGTCATCAGGCTCACCAGTCCCGTGATAACCGCTGCTATGTCGCTCATGGTCTCGCCTCCTTCATTGGTTGTTTTGCAAAAACCGACCCCTGAACCCAGAATGACCGAGGCGGCACGGATAGTCGCCCCCGTTGGAGGGCTACTCACCCATGCCGCGTCTCACGCTTCGTCTGGCTCTGTTGCCA
>CAYFVX010000509.1:0-4180 GCA_964346425.1 uncultured Chloroflexaceae bacterium
ATCTTTCAGCAGCCAGACGATCAGCTTTTCAGTGCCAGTGTGCTCCAGGATATAAGCTTTGGGCCGCTCAATCTTGGCTTGAGCCATGATGAAGCCAGGCAAAAGGTAGCTATGGTTGCCGACCTTTGCAATGTGACGAATTTGCTGGATCGCCCGACGCATGCGCTCAGCGGTGGCGAGAAAGCGCGGGTGGCCCTGGCCGGCGTATTGGCAATGGAGCCGAAGGTTATTCTGGCAGACGAAGTGACGGCCAGTCTCGATCCGTGGATACGCCGTCAGGTGTTTGCCATTTTTGACCAACTGGTGGCGCAGGGCAAGACGATAGTACTTTCAACGCACGATATTCATATGGCGCAGGCATGGGCTGATGCTCTCGTTGTGATGGAGAACGGCGTTGTTGTGGAAGAGGATGCGACGGTGTGATGGTGTGATGGTGTGATGGTGTGACGGTGCGACGAAGCACCGCCAACCCGCCGCACCATTTATTCAGGAGGAAGAAAGTATATGCAAGAACATAACGAAACAATGCAGCAGAGCCACGAATCGGCTACCCCGTCCCCGCAATCTTTCGATCGAGTTCTGCTGATTGGGCATGGTAGTCCAGACCCGCAGGGCAATGCGGAATATCTCGAAAGTGCGCGGCTCCTGGCTGAACAGTTGCAAGTGACGGTGGAACCCTGTTTTCTGGAGCTGGCTGAACCATCTATTGCGCAGGGTATCCAACAGTGTGTTGAAGCAGGCGCACAGCATGTGGCGGTACTGCCGCTCTTTCTGGGCGCAGCCGGCCACCAGAAAAATGATGTCCCCGTGATGGTGCAGGAGGCCAGAGAACACGAGCCAGACATCACCTTTCGCTATGGCACGCCGATAGGTGCGCAGTATCCCGTGGTGGTTGCCCTGGCAGACCGGGTCACTGAGGCACTTGCGACCTCTGGTACGGACATTCCATCCAGCCAGACGGCTGTGATTCTGGTCGGGCGTGGCAGCAGCGACCCGGATAGTAATTCAGAGGTGTTCAAACTCAGTCGCCTGCTGTGGGAAGGACGTGACTATGGATGGGTTGAGGTCGCATTCCAGACGGTCACGCGTCCGCAGGTGGCGAGTGTGATAGACCGCTGTGTGCGTCTGGGAGCACGGCGCGTGGTGGTCGTGCCCTATCTGCTCTTCACCGGGTTTGTGCGCAACGATATTGAGCAGCAAGTGATGGCAGTACGTGAGCACTATGCCGGCGTCGAAGTGCTGCTGGCACGCCATCTGGCAAATCACGCCGGCGTTATTGACGCCATCGCGCAACGCTACCAGGACATGCGAGATGGTACGGCAACGATGACGTGTGACATCTGCAAATATCGCCACCGCATGACCGGGTTTGCACGTGACTATGGCAAGCCACAAGAAGCTCATCACCATCACCATCACGGGCATGGGCATCATCACGGACATGACCATCACGGGCATGGGCATCATCACGGACATGACCATCACGAACACGGAAACGGGCACGGACATCATCATGGGCATGACCATCAGCACGATCATGATTACGAACATGACCATCAACAGCACCACCAGAGAGAGGACTATCTATGAGAACACCAGCCGCTATCGCAGCCGACTCCTTTGCTATCATTCGGCAACGTCTCACGGAGACAGGGTATAGCTTTGAGCCGCCAATGGCGGCAGTCATTGAGCGTGTTATCCACAGCACCGCTGACTTTGAGTTTGCAGAATTGACCCGTGCCAGCCCCGGTGCCATCCAGTCGGGCGTGCAGGCATTGCTGGATGGTCGCCCGATTATCACCGATGTAAATATGGTCAAGGTGGGCATCAGTGCGCCGCGACTGACGAAGCTTGGCAATGTCGTTTCTTGTTTTGTCGCCAATGATGAGGTACGCGTGCGGGCAGAAGCTGAAGGTGCCACACGTAGCGCGATGGGCATACGAGTCGCTGCCGAACGTGGCCTGATAACTGGTAGCATTATCGCTATTGGCAATGCGCCGACCGCATTGCAGGAGGTCGTTCGTCTGGTTGAAGCAGGCGAACGCCCGGCACTGGTTGTGGGCGTACCGGTGGGGTTTGTTGGCACGGTCGAGAGTAAGACCGCTTTGATGGAGCAACCGAATGTATCATGGATCGTCACGACTGGCTTCAAGGGTGGTTCGACCATTGCCGTCGCGATTCTCAATGCACTCTTACGATTGACCAGTGGCACAGCGGCGGCAGAAATTGATGCGTGAACAGATGCGAACCGGGTATTCCACGGGGAGCAACGCGGCGGCGGCTGCCAAAGCTGCTACGATTGCGTTGCTCTGTGGTCAGTGGCCTGCCCAGGTTACGATTACCCTGCCGATTGGCGAGACCGCGACGATGGTCCCGACTGCATGTGATCTGCATGCGACGTATGCCTTTTGCTGTATGGTCAAGGATGCCGGCGACGACCCGGACGTTACCCACGGGGCATTGATATGTGCAGCGGTTTCCTCCACAGCAATACCTGGCATCCATCTGGAAGGTGGTATGGGGGTAGGTCGGGTGACCTTGCGTGGGTTGGGGTTGGAAGTTGGTGGGCCAGCCATTAACCCGGTGCCACGTCAGCAGATTATTGCCAATGTCACCGATGCAATACGCGAGACACATCCTGCGGGGGTGAGCTTTTTGCAGCAGCACGGATTGAACGTTATCATCAGTGTGCCAGAAGGGGAAAAGTTGGCGCAGAAAACGCTCAATGCACGCCTGGGCATTCTTGGTGGTATCAGTATTCTGGGGACGACCGGCAAGGTTTTTCCGTATAGTACCGAAAGCTGGCGTGCCAGTGTGGTGCAGGCAGTGCAGGTCGCTGCAAGCAATGAGGTTGAAACGGTGGTACTGGCGACCGGTGGGCGGTCCGAGAAAGCGGCAAAACGGCTGTTTCCCGATTTGCCAGCGGTGGCGTTTGTCGAGATGAGTACGTTTACGGGCGATGCGTTGTATACCAGCATTGCGAGTGGTATACGGGCTACCATTCTGGTAGGAATGGTTGCCAAACTCATCAAGACGGCGCAGGGCAATATGGAAACGCCTGTTTCGCACAATCAAGTAGATTGTCGGTTTCTGGCGCAGGTTTGCCGCGAGGTGCAGGTACCGGCGGAGCTGGTTGCCGCGGTCGCAGCCGCCAACACCGGGCGGCATTTTTTGGAGTTATGCCAGGAGTACCATGTTCTTGCGCCAGTGCAGCGCATTGTGGAGTTAGCCCTGCATGCATGCGTGCAGTTTGTCCAATCGCAAGGGGGGGAGCTTGAACTGGGGGTTGTGTTGATTGGTTTTGATGGCGAGTTGCTAAGTCATGCCGGGCAGGTGCCCTTATGAGTGAACAGCATCGTATTCTGGTGGTTGGTCTGGATGCAGGTGGAGCAGCAAACCTGTCCGCGCCGTTGCATGAGCGTATCCAGGCAGCCGATATGCTGGCAGGTAGCAAACGGTCTTTGCAGGCATTCCCGCATGTTCGGGGTAGGACGCTCGCCATAACCGCTGATATTCCCGCCCTCATTGCACAGGTACAGCAGGCACAGGAAGCTGGCGAACGCGTGGTGGTGCTGGCTGCTGGCGACCCGCTTTGTTATGGGATTGGTGCTACCCTGCGCCGCACCTTTCCCGCCGATGCGCTGGAGGTGGTGCCTGCACCAACCGCATTTCAACAGGCATTTGCCACGCTTGCCGAACCCTGGCACGATGCAGCTTTGCTCAGTGTGCATGCTCGCCCCTTGACAGATGTGGTGCAAGCGGTGCTGGTTGCACGACTGGCGGCAGTATTGACTGACCGCGAGCATACGCCGGCGGTACTGGCACGTGAACTGTTGGAGCATGGCATGCCTGCTGATACGGTATGTGCGGTGTGCGAAAATCTGGGATATGACGAGCAACGTATTGTGCGCGGGACGTTGGTGCAGATCGCGGAAGAAACGTTTGCGCCGTTGAATGTGTTTGTGGTGTGGGGGGACGAGCAGCGGTGTCTCGACGGTGCGACGGGGCGACGGGACGGTGCGACGGGAAGACAGGAAGACGGAGCGATGGGGCGATGTCTCGACGGAGCGACGGGGCGATGTCTCGACGGAGCGACGGGGCGATGTCTCGACGGAGCGATGGGGGTTGGGAAGGAGCAACGGGATGACGCGGCGATGGGAAGACGGGATGACGCGGCGAT
>CAYFVX010000510.1:0-4175 GCA_964346425.1 uncultured Chloroflexaceae bacterium
ATGCTTTTTTTGCCGTGCGCAAGCAGCACACAAAACAGGTGAAACCTGTTGAGGGAAAACACTCCTGGGAACGCGGGCAGCTTGCCCGCATCATGCAGGCGAGCCGCCTGCGCTCCCTGCTTTTTGCCACGAATGTGAACCGTTACGAACAAACCCCACGCTCAAGGCGAACGTGCGGGAATCTGGTTCCTGCCCCCCCACCGAAAAAGGTGTTGTTGTTTAACAGAAAACGGCACAAAAACATCATATCTTCCCGGTTTCTGCATAACTTCTTCACATCTGCCCGGTACACTGATACCAGGTGATAGAAAACACCTGCGCACGACCCAGAAACAAGCAGGTTGGCGCACAACAAAACGTTTGACAGCATACAAAGTGTGAAAGAAAGGAAGATGGATAACGATGAAAGTATGGAGCATCATTGCAGGTTTGACCGTGGCTCTCGTCGCAGTAGTAGCCCTGGTGGCTCCCTCAGTTCTGGCTCAAGGTCCGAATGGAAACAGTATGCACAATGGCTTCGCCCCGCAAGGCATGGGCGGCATGGTCGGTATGAAAGGCCCTGGTTTGCATCATCAAGGACCGTGGATGGGCGATGACTCACCGATGACGGTCGTAGCTGAACAACTTGGCATGACCACGGAAGAACTGATGCAAGAAATCCGCAATGGCAAAAGCGTCGAAGAACTTGCCGAAGAAAAAGGTGTTGAACTCACAACCATCGTTGATGAACTGGTGAGCAAGCGCACGGAACGACTGAACACCTACGTGGACAAAGGCTATCTGTCGCAGGAAGATACCGAAACAGCCCTGACAATGGCACGCGTGCATACGGTTGATCTGCTGACCCGCTCAATCCCAACAACCATTACCAACGCCATCAAAGGACGCAACTTTGGCGAAAATGGTCCCTTGAGCGTCGTAGCCGAAAGCCTGGATATGAGTGTAGAGGACCTCATCAGTGAATTGCGGGCTGGCAACACGATGGCCGAGGTAATTGCCGACAACGATGGTAATGTCGAGACGATTGCAGATGAGGTGGTGGCGCAGCAGGCCGAACGGTTGCAGCAGGCGGTAGACAATGGCCGCATCACGCAGGAACAGGCAGACAGCCGCCTGGAAACCATGCGCGACAATCTGATTGAGCGATGGAACCAGAGCTGGACGGAGCAGAATGACGGCGGGCGAGGAAGTGGTTTTCATCCCCGCCGCGGCGGGCACGCTGGCCCGATGATGCCGTAAGCACAGCAACGTGGAACGTGTGATGAGCTACGGCAAGAGCTGCATCAGACATAAACCAGCAACACCTGGCAGAAACAGGCAAAGAGAGAGACCATTTTTATAGAAGGGGAGCGTCGGCAATGCCGACGCTCCCCTTCGGATCATCCTACTGTTTCACCGAAACGATCCGCATCAGCCACAATTGCAACGCCGAACTTGCCAGATAGACAAAATAAATAACCGTCACCACCCGCAACGGGAGCGACCGCTCCCAGAAACGGTCTATCAACGCCGCACTGGCAACCACCATAAATGGAATACTGATAAAGAAGTGCTTGTCTACCATTGAAATCTTGAACGCAACTGGCAGGAATGCAAAGGTAAGGAGCATCCAGCCCGTTACCGCGGCCCAGAGCACCAGTTTCTCCCCCTGCCGCTCCCGCCCTCGCCAGATACGCCACCCCGCAAACCCGATCCAGCCCGTCGTCAGCACCAGCGGCATCACCAGACCATAGTCCAGCAACCGGGTATGCCGCAAGAGATAGCCAGACAGCGTATCCCCCGCCTTGCCCATACTCTCAGCACTGCTGGTGAACGCCCGCCCAAAGTAGGGAATCGTGCGCACCAGGATGGGGCCAATGTATTGCCCATAATAGATGACCGTAACCAGCACCACTGCCAGCAGGATAGCCAGCCACATGGGACGTAATGAATGGAGAGTGGAGAATGGAGAATGCAGAATGTCGGGCAGAAGCGTGGTTCCCCTTCCCCCGTCTGCCGTCACCCGTCTGCGGTCGCCCGTCCCCGGTCGCTCGTCGTCCATCCACCGCCTGCGGATGAGTGACAGCAGATAGACGAGCAACGTGAAGATGAGCAAAAAGGCCATCATGAACGCGCCGGCCACCGTATAGAAGAGAAACGCCGCCATCAGCAGCAGGGTAAACGCAACAAAAAAACGCGGGCGATGCAACCGTCCCCAGGCGACTACCAAAAACACCGTTGCCGCAAATGCCCACCCCATGCCCGAAGTCGTTGGCACATTGCCCCACGAGTGCAGCAAAAACCTGACGGGGAGCACGGTGAAAAGCAATGCCGCCAGCAGAGCCGCCCGCCGGCTCAGGCTGCCGCGCCAGGCCAGTATACCAAGCAACACAACGTGCAACGAGTCGAGCAAAACGCTGACCATGTTGGCACTCATTTCCAGCGACCAGGGAAAAATAGCAAAGGTCGCTGCAAACATGTGGTAGTAGGGCGAGTAGGGAATGACCGGCTTCTCGTGGCCCCATTCCGCCAGCGGCATGGTGGACTCATTGAGCGGACTATCTACCCCATAGATACGCGCAAGGTCGCCATTCAAAATCCAGCGCACGCGGTCCATATGCCAGTGAACATCAATGCCGATGAAGTAGGGATAAAGCATCCCCGTTGCCTTGAGCCAGTAGCCGACAAAGAAGATGAGCAGCAGGATATTGACAAAAGCAGCGGTTTTGGTAATAGGGGAGGGGTTTGGCGGTGCCAACCCCCTGCCCGGAGCAAGCGAGACAACTGCGCTCCCAGAGGTTGTACGGACTTCACCATCAGAGTCTGCAAAAAACCGGCGCAGCAACGGACGCAGCAGCAACAACAACACCAGGCTCCATACCGCCAGCAATGCCAATCCCGGCAACATAAACGTGGTCGGGAAGCGATGATTCGCCAACGCCCAGCACAGCACCATCAGCACCAGCAACACGGGCGACACCACCACCATCCACCGCCAGTTGAAATGCGCAGCAGGGACTACAATATGATCCGTCAAAAGCAACAGACAGATACTCAAGCCAGATATGATGAGCATACTGTAGAGCACCGTACTCGTTGGCGGCAATGGCGGCAACACCCCCCCGGCAACGGGCGACACGGCCACACCTGAAACAAAAACACCCAGCGGGCGCGGGTCTGCAAACGTGCGTGCGTGCAGCGTCACATCCATATCCCCCTGCGCGATCCGACTGGCCGGCACCAGCATGTGATAGCGGCGTTGTTCTGGCCGGTCCGCGAGGGTGACAAGGTGTGTTCCATTGATATGCACCTGTGCATTGACCAGTTGATCGTTCGGGTGGGCAGTCACCGCATTGAGCGTCACCAGCCACGCGCCACGCCCAAGCCCTGGCAGATGAATCGTGCTCTCACCGCGTGACCAGCGATAGGTGCGGGCTGGCTGCACCACCACATGCCCCACCAGACCGGCCGGCGGTTCGGGGCCTTCGCGCAAACCAGGTTCGAGCTTGAGCGTCAGCGTCTCCGCCGCCGCAATATCCGGCGGGATAATCCCAATCAGAAAGCGAGACCCCTGGCGCGGAATGGTCAGCCGATGCCCATTGGCAGACATCGCCAACCCTTGCAACACCCCATCGGGCTGGCCCTGCGCAACATGCAGGGTGGCTATCCAGAAGCCTTCCCGCTGCCCACGGAGCGTAACGCTCTGCTGGTCGGCCGGCCAGGATTGTGTCTCGCCACCAGCCGCAGCATCAACTTCACGCGCATGAAAATTGTGCAGAAAGGCGGAATCGTAATACTCACCCACATCAATAGCAAGAGCGGGGCGTACCGCATAGGCGGCGGTCAGAGCGGCAAAGGTCATGAGAATCAGCGTGAGAATAACCTTGAATGAAGGGAATAATCCAGCTTTACGATATGTCACGGTTTCCTCTGATACACAAAAAAAGAACGAGTTTCTCCATCGGGTAGCGTCGGTCCCACTAGCACCAGATCAGGGTTAGAGCCAAGATAGGGTGCCAGCGTCTGCACCTCTCGCTGCCTATTGTACCCAGAAAGCACAAACAGCGCATCCGCCGCTGCCGGCTGCGAGAGCGAACGGCCATCAAAGGTCTGTACTGGCAGATTATACGTCAGATAACGAAAGACTGAGTTGCGCTTCACCTCCCCCTGTACATAGACCTGTTCAAGCGCATTAC
>CAYFVX010000511.1:0-4175 GCA_964346425.1 uncultured Chloroflexaceae bacterium
AAAAATTGATATTTCCCGCTACAAGCTCCGCTTGCAAACGGGCAAGAAATGCATGGGGGAGCGTATCAGCCCATTCTGGTGGGGTTGGTGTTTTTTGTGGCAAAGCCACAAAAAACACCAACCCATGCCAAAGGGGGGCGTGAAGACTTGATAACAGCCAAAGTCCTCGGACGCCATGCCCATGTGGTTATTGGCTATGGGCGGCAAGTACAGAATGCGGCAAAGCTGTGGGACACCGTCAAATCGGAAGTAAAAAGCGGCTTCCTCGACACCGATGAACCGGGGGCGATAACGACCGACGCCGACCTCTCATCGGGCTATATCTACGCGCAGATACCGCTGCTTTTGGATCTGGAGGTCTACTTTGGCGATAGCTACGAAGTGAAATACGAGATTCTGCGGCAGCATATCAACGCGACCATCCACGCGCTCAGCAAATATTTGCAGGGGCGCATTGAACAGGCATAAAGGAGGAAAGCCATGCTGAAATTTCTCAATCAGTTTCAACACAAGCAGGAGATGCGCGAAAGTAAAGATGAAATCCTCGTCGGCAAGCCCCCTCTCACCGTTTTTAACGCTCCAAAAGCTTTCCAGAACGGCACAAATATGGTATCATGAGTGCATAGAGAGGGAGGTTCTGACAACTGTTGCCCGACCCACAGAAGCAGCCAACGTTAATAGATACAATAAGCACCGGGTATAGCATCCTCAACCGACGCTGGTGGGTGTTGATATTACCCATACTAGTGAACCTGTATCTCTGGCTTGGAAAGCAACTCTCGCTGGCACCCTTCCTCAGCCGTATGCACGGAAATCTGGTGTTTGTCGCTTCATTACTTGAAGCTACTCCTCTTCGTCAAGAACAACTCGTTATTCACATGATGAACGCCGACATGCGGGTGCGGCTGGCGGTTTTGAGCTTCATGCCAGTCCTACCGCTCAGTGTCCTGCGCAATGACCTATTCACCAGAGATCAGATCATCTACATCCGTGAAGCGACCGAACTGGTTGCAGCAGTTATTATCATCAATCTCATCGTCCTGATCGTGAGCAGTATCTTTCTCACCATCCTGGCAGGCGGGGTACGCAATGAGCAATGGGGCATGCGAACGACAATACGCAAATCGCTGGGTGCATCTCTGCGCATCATCGGCGCGGTGCTGGCGATCATTGTCCTGGCACTCGTGACGTTGCTCCCCCTGCTCATTCTTGCAACCGTCGTATTGCTGCAGGTCCTGGAAACGCCCGGCCCCATACTCTTTATCGTCTGGTTTGTTATCGGCTTCTGGGTCTATCTCTACACCGGTTTTGCGATTGAGGCTATCGTGGTCAGTGGCGTCGGTCCCATTCGCGCGGTGTTGATGAGCATTCGGGTCGTCCATCGCCATTTTTTTAGCACGATTGGCCTGCTGCTGCTGAGCCTGGTCATCGTCAGTGGGTTGCAGATTGTGTGGCATATGCTTGCCGGCAACTCCATTGGGACACTCATTGCCATTGCGGGTAGTGCCTATGTCGGGAGCGGACTGGAAGCCGCTCGCATGGTTTTTTATCGTGACCGGGTTACCCGAGATTCGGATAATTCAGACAATTCAGACAATTCGGACAATTCGGATAGGAACCAGGAATAACACGAATACCACAAATGTATCTCGCTAACAAGAAACACAAAAACAAACAAAGGTGAACTATGACAGACAAAGCTCCTGAAATCATAGATGTGCAGACCTATGACGCCAGTCAACTAACCGTCCTGGAAGGGCTGGAAGCTGTGCGGCGCAGGCCCGGTATGTATATTGGCTTTACCGACATCACCGGCTTGCACCACATGATCCGCGAAGTCGTGGACAACTCGGTAGACGAGGCTCTGGCAGGGCATGCAAATGTTATTGAAATCGCTATCCATGAAGATGGCTCGGTGACCGTCAGCGATAACGGACGCGGTATCCCCGTAGACATCCATCCCAAAGAGAAAATTTCCGGTCTGGAGCTTGCCACGACCAAACTGCATGGTGGCGGCAAATTTGGGCAGGGTGGCTACAAAGTATCATCCGGTCTGCACGGTGTCGGCCTCTCGGTTGTCAACGCGCTCTCGGAATGGATGCGGGCCGAAATCCGCCGCCATGACCAGCTATGGGTGCAGGAGTATATCACCGGCAAACCGCAGGCTCCCGTCGAAGCCATCGGGCCAGCCGAAGGCACCGGCACCACCATCAAATTTAAGCCTGACGTTACCATTTTTAAGGACGGTCTCAACTACAACTTCCGCATGCTGGCGCAACGTTTCCGCGAAATGGCCTACCTCACCAAAGGATTGCGCTTTCACTTCGTAGATGAGCGCAACGATATGGAAGTGAGCTTCTACTTTGAAGGCGGCATCATCTCCTACGTGCGCCACCTGAACAAAGACAAGGACGTGCTGCATAAGCATCCTTTTTATGTCGAGCGCAACATAGAAAATATTGCGGTGGAAGTGGCGATGCAATACACCGATTCCTACGACACAGATTCGGTCTATGCCTTTGCCAACAACATCAACAACATTGACGGTGGCGCACACCTGACCGGCTTTCGCACCGCGCTGACCCGCGCCATCAACAACTACGCCCGCAGCAAAAACCTGCTCAAAGACAACGAAGCCAACCTGACCGGCGACGACGTGCGTGAAGGCTTGACTGCCGTCATCAGCGTCAAGCTGGAAGACCCGCAATTCAACTCGCAGACCAAAGAAAAGCTCGTCAGCACGGAGGCTTCCAGTGCAGTGGCTGGTGTATTTGCCGACTCGTTTGTCGCCTGGCTAGAAGAGAACCCGGGCGAAGCCCGCCGCATCATCGAGAAAACAATAGCGGCCGCTCGCACGCGACTGGCGGTGCAAAAAGTGCGCGAAACCTCGCGCAAGAGCGCGATGGACGGCTTCTCGCTACCGGGCAAGCTGGCCGACTGCTCCGACACCAACCCGGAACGTTGCGAACTCATCATCGTTGAGGGCGACAGTGCCGGCGGGAGTGCCAAGCAGGGCCGCGACCGCCGCTTCCAGGCCATCCTGCCGCTACGCGGTAAAATCCTCAATGTGGAGAAGAGCCGTCTGGACAAAATGCTCTCTAACGAGGAAGTCAAAGCCCTCATCACGGCTATCGGTGCCGCAATAGGCGACCAGTTCACGCTGGAAAAACTGCGCTACCACCGCATCATCCTGATGTGCGATGCGGACGTAGATGGTAGCCACATCCGCACGCTGCTGCTCACCTTCTTCTTCCGCTACATGCGCCCCCTGATCACGAATGGGCACCTCTACATCGCGCAGCCGCCACTCTACCGCGTCAAGCATGGCAAGAAGCAGGTTTACCTCTACTCAGACGAGGAAAAGGAGACCTACATTGGTAAGCTCACGCCCGGCACCAAGACCGACGTGCAACGCTACAAAGGTCTGGGCGAGATGAACCCGGACCAGTTGTGGGACACGACGATCAATCCGCAGAACCGTATCATCCTGCAAGTCACGCTGGAGGACGCCAAGTTCGCCGATGAGGTATTCACCATGCTCATGGGCGACCACGTGGCTCCGCGCAAGAAGTTCATCCAGACGCATGCAAGCGAGGTGAAGAATCTGGATATATAGATGGTTTCGATTGTAAATGTTCATATGCTGAACTTCATTTACAACTCAGATCGGACTGCTATACTACAGTATCTTTATGAACAACCTGCTCGATGCGAGGGGTTTGGCGGTGCCAAACCCATGCCTGGGGCAAGCGAGACGATCACGCTTCCAGAGCCTGGACGTTTACCAACAGATTCGGTGAAAATCTGTGCTCTCTGTGTCTCTGCGTCTCCGTGGTGAAAAGAAACTACTATTCACCTGAACAATGAGAATATGAATGGGAGTATCAACCCTGTTCGGCCTGTTCGGGGAAGGCGTCATCCACGTGACTGTACAGGGTAATGTTGAGAGCCTGTGCTGCCTCTTTCGCCTTTGCATCAATCATGGGTGAGATCAGCATGGTGCGGTCTATCTCCTGCTGGCGGTGCTTTTTGTAGAACTGTATCTTATCGTGAAACTCACGCACCTCCGCTCTCGACACCGAGGACTTTATCTCACACACGATCAGCTTGCCATTGTGGATAACAATATCCAGTTCGACATTCGCCGGGTATCCAAACACCTCGCCCGTTTCATC
>CAYFVX010000512.1:0-4164 GCA_964346425.1 uncultured Chloroflexaceae bacterium
ACGATGAAGCGCCTCGGCGACGTCCAGCTCGGCGTCGAGACCACCAAGACGACCCACCCGGCTGCTTCAGTTCGGTGATATGTACCGTCACGCCACTGCTGCCAACCTTGCCGCTATACATCGGATCACTGGTCTGCAGCGTGTGGGTTATCGTGCCGGTATGCTCGCTCTCCACAATGTCGTCTTCGTTACCACTGACCGTGATGCGCTTTGGCTTATCCCAGTCGCTGGCGGTGAAGGTGAGCGATTGCGGCGATGCGGCAACCTGACCATCCGTTTCGAGCTTGATGGTAACGGGTTGTAGCGGCTCACTGGTCAGCCGGATGGTGTAGTCATCGGCAGAACCACCCTCTACCACTTCCAGTTCCTGCGCACCTTGCACATCCAACCCCGCTTTATCCAGGTCAAAGACCTCAACGGCAAGAAGCCGGGGGGAAGTACTGCTGTAGCGACCACCGCTGGCCGTGTGTGTGATGAAGGTCGTGTGTTTCGGTTCAGCAATGTCGTCCGGTTCTGCCCACACTGTGATAACCTGCGTCTGGTTCCAGGTATCCGGCTCATAGGTCAGTGACGTTTCACTCACATCCACCTGATCATCAGTGTCAATATCTACCTTCACCGTGGAAGTTGGTTTGCTGGTCAATTTGACCTCGTAGGTGGTGGTGCCGGTGATCACGCCTTCGGTGACTTTGACAGTGATTTTTGACAGGTCAATCCCCACATCGTTGTTATCCTGGATGTGGGCGGTGACGTTGGGGGCCGTGACGCCGCTATAGTCACCACCACTGACATTGTGCGTAATATCACTTTGCTGCACGCCTTCGGCAATATTGTCTTCGACGGCTTCGACCACGATCGTCTGACCTTCAGCCCAATTTGCCTTTGTAAAGACGAGCTGCTCTGGTTGCACCGTTATCTGGGGGCCACCGCCAGCCACATCAACCGTAACCTCATCCGTGGGTTCACTGGTCAGTTTGACCTCATACGTGTCGGTGATGACGCCCTCGGTGACGAGGACATGGGCTTTGGAGACATGCACCCGCGCCACGCTCGTATCCGTAATATTCACCGTCGCAGGCTGCACACCGATACCATCGTAGTCGCTGTCGGCCTGGCTGGTGACGATGTGGTTGACCTTGTGGCTGTCCAGGCCCTCGGCCACGCTGTCGGGGATGGCCCGCAACGTGACGGCTCTGGGGGTATCCCAGGTATCCAGCGTGAAGGTCATAGAGATGGGATTGACGGTAAACTGGGTATCATCGTCCGGCTGCAACGCAACCACCACCTCGTCACGCGGCTGGCTGGTGAGCACCAGTTCATACGTATCCGTATCGCTGCCGTCTTCCAGGACAGCCGTATCGCCATGGTTCGGGCTGGCGAACACAACCGCGGCCGTGTCGTTGTCGGCAATGTTGGCCTGCACATCGGATATATCTACGGCGAAGCTCTTGCCACTGATGACCGCATGCGTGATTATGGTGGTGTGGTTGCGCTCGGCAATACGGTCTTCAATCGGGTAGACCACAACCGTCTGCGGTCTGTTCCACTCGCCAGGAATGAAAACGAGCGAGGTCGGTGAGACGTAGACCTCATCGCTGGCAAAGATGCCCACGCGGACGGTTTCTGTCGGGCGACTGCTCAGCTCGAGCTTGTAGGTGTCGGTGACAGGACCTTCTTCCGCCACGTTGACGCTATTCGTCGAAAGTTCAATCCCCGGCGTGTTGTTGTCAATGACCTCAACCTCGACGCTGTCTATCGCAATATCCTTGTACTGCGTGCCGCTGGCAGTATGGCCTATCTGCACTTTTTGCGTGCCTTCGACGTAGTCATCCACCTTTGCAGTCACAGTGACAGCCTGCTGCTGGTTCCAATTATGCTGCGTAAAGGTCAGCGAAGACGGCATCACCGTGACCTGATCGGGTTGTTGCATCGTGATGACCACATCGGTGAGCGGCTGGCTGTTGAGCATAATAGTGTAGGTGCCATCCTGCCCGCTTTCTGTCGCCTGGATGCTGGTGGGCTGTACGATGACCTCCGCCATGTCGTCGTCCGCAATATCTACCCGCACATCGGTAATCCCAATCGTGTGGTAGTCAGGGTCCTTGCTCTTCGCGTCGTGCGTGACGGTGCTGGTGTTGAGTTGCTCATCATCCAGGTTGTCATCTATGGCAGCAACCCGCACCTGGCGCGGCTGATCCCAGTTTGATGGGGTAAAGGTGAGCGTGGCTGGCGTGGTTTTGATTTGCTCATCCACCAGCATGCGCAGCGTCACGTCATACCTGGGTTGGCTGGTCAGGCTGATGCTGTAGACTGCGGTCGCACCGCTTTCTGCCACATTCAGTTGTGAGCGGGAAACATTGACCCCCGCCGTGTCGTTGTCGGCGATAGCGACCGTCAGGTTGGAAACCTGCACGTCCTGGTTATACGCCGCGTCCTTGCTGGTCACGCGGTGAACGATAGTACTATGGTGGTTGTTTTCCTGCATGTCATCATCCACCGCCGCTATCTGCACCACCTGCGGTGTTTGCCAGGTGGCCGGGGTGAAGGAGAGCACAACAGGCTGCACTTCAACCTGGTCATCCGTATCAAGCGTGATAGTGACCGGTGCGGTGGGCTGGCTCTTCAAGTTGACCGTGTAGGTCACCGGCGTGCCAGCTTCGGCAATATCGGCGGTGAAGCGCGAGGTGGCGACACCGGCATCGTCGTCGTCCTGGACGGTCGTGGCGATACTGGCAACCTGAATACCCTGGTAGTCCTCATCCATGCTCGACGTGCTGTGGGTAACGGTGCTGAGTTCAACAATCTCGGCAATGTCATCATTGTACGCTTCCACCAGCACGGTTTTCGGAATATCCCAGTTGGAGGGAGTGAACACATACTCGCCCACCGGCAGCCGCAGTTTATCCTCTTCTACCTGCACCGTCACGGTGACGTTGGCAGTCGGCTGGCTGGAGAGCCGTATGGTATAGGTATCATTCGTGCCATCCTCCGATACCGTAAGCGTATCTTTGGAGACTTTGACACCGGCTACGTCGTCGTCGGTAATCCTGGCTGTCACGTTGCTGCCATTCAGCCCTTCATAGCGGCTGTCGCTGCTGCTGGAGCTATGCATAATGGTGCTGGCGTGCAACCCTTCCGCAAAATCGTCATTGACTGCCGCAACCGTAATCGTCTTCTCGGTAGCCCAGTCGTCGGGCGTGAAGGTGACGGCAGCAATAGGTTTGAGTTGACTGTCGGTCGTGAAACTTACGACGACAGTTGCGGTTGGGCGGCTGGTCAGTTTCACCAGATAGGTCGCATTCGCATCTCCTTCGGCGATGTTGACTTCGTCCCGTGATATATCGATCCCTTCCAGGTCATTGTCGGTGATGGAGACACCAATATCGTGGACATCGACACTGTTGTAGCCGCCACCGCTGGCGGTGTGCGTGATGGTGCTCTGATGGGTGCCTTCGGCCACTTCATCATCCACCAGGCAGACCTCAATGGTCCTGGGCTTATTCCAATTGGCATCGGTGAAGACGACTGGCTGGATGGGATGCACTTCTTGTTCGTCAGTTGCCAGATCAACGGTGACGTTGGCGGTCGGCTGACTGGTCAGCACAATCGTGTAGGAACCACAGATGCCACCTTCGGTGATGCTGATTTCTGTGCGCGACAGGTCAACGCCCGGTTCATCGTCGTCCGTGATATAAACTTTTACATTGGACATGTCCATGCCGCTGTAGTCGCCACCGCTGGCACTATGGGTGATGCTGCCCTGGTGATTGCCCTCGGCAATGTCATCGTTGTTGGCAAAGACGGTGACGGTTTGCTCAGCCGACCATGTTTTGGCGGTGAAGGTCAATACATTGGTGCTGAGTCGTACCTGCGGGTCCGGATAGAGCACAATCGTCACATTGTCGGTTGGCTCGCTGGTCAGACGGATGGTGTAGGTGTCGGATGTGCTGGCTTCCGTCACGTTGACTTCCGTGCGCGAGAGCTCAATGCCCGCAGTTTCGTTGTCGCTGATGCTGGCGGTCACGTTGGCAACCGGCATCGCGTTGTAGACCGGATCCGTGCTGGTGGCCTGATGCGTGATGGTGCTGGCGTGATCGCCTTCTGCGATGTGGTCATCAACCGGGCGCACCACGACGGATTGCGATCACATCGCAGAAGGCGATC
>CAYFVX010000513.1:0-4131 GCA_964346425.1 uncultured Chloroflexaceae bacterium
GATGGCAAGGGGATGCACATTGGCAAACCGTTCCGCGGTATCAGTGGCATTCTTTCTGGGAACTTTAATTACGTGACTCCCAGTGAAATAGATCGTATCAGTGGTCTCTTTCAAGAGGGTGACTTGAAATAGCAACATGTAAAAAGCATATTCCTGAGCATCTTTACGGGGGCACGGGCTGGCTCAGAAAGTAACAGGCATACCCACGAGTGAGACTGGATACTCGGTCAGGTTTTGTCTTTTTCTGCGTCGTTTCGTGTCCTCGTTCCATCGCCAGGTAGGGTTTGAGATAGGTTTGTTCCACCGTTTCTTCCTCTTGCATTCCTATCGGTTGCGTTTCTCTGGCAAGAACATCTTCTGCGTAATCTGGTAAGTGTGGTCGAGTACCTGGCGAACCTCGTGTTCGCCTATTTGTGTCAATACAAAAAAGAATAGTAAGGCTAGAGGATCATGACGGATTCTCGCAATACAATCGAACAGGAAAAGAAATTGCAGGCGAGTGAAGACCGTTTCCGCACGATAATTCTGCATAACGCGGATGCCATTGTCATTGTGGATCAGATGGGGGTTATTCGTTTTGTCAATCCTGCTGCCGAAAGCCTCTTTGGTTTGTCGCACGAAACGATGATCGGCATGGTTTTTGGCTTTCCTATTGCGGGTGACGATAAGGCAGAACTGGATATTGTGCAGAAGGATGGGAGAACAGTTGTCGCGGAGATGCGGGTGGTGGAAACGGAATGGGAGGAAGGCAAAGCCTATCTGGCGTCTCTGCGCGACATCACCCGGCGCAAGCAGGCTGAACGGTTGGAGCAGGACCGCAACAAAGTGCTTGAGCTGGTAGCGCAAAATAAACCGCTTGCAATGGTGCTGGAACAAATTACGTGTCTGGTGGAACGGCAGTGTCCCGGTGTGTGGTGTTCGGTTTTGCTTCTCCGAGATGGGTATTTGCATTTTCAAGCTGGCTCAGGTGTACCAGAGGAGTATGTGCGCACATTTCAAAAGATTGCAGTGGCTCCGGACGCTTGTCCTTGTGGGCAGGCGGTGTTTTTCAAACAACCGGTCTTTCGTGAGCGCATAGATGGTGATGCATGGTGTCATGTATGTCAGAATACATGGTTGCATGAGGATCAGCGTGCCTGTTATGCTATTCCAATGTTTTTGGAAAAACAGGACATCTCCGGGGTCCTGGTCATGTATTATCCGCACGCAAGTGACCTGACAGAAGAAGGCCGCACGATTGCCAGTGTCGCTTCCTATCTGGCTGGTATTGCGGTCAAGCAACAACTGCTTACCAATCGTCTGCTTCACCAGGCACATCATGATGCGCTGACGGGCCTGCCGAACCGACTCTTTTTTGAGCAAAAGTTGACCCAGACATTGACAGAAATGCATCGCACTGGGGAAAGCGTTGCGGTTTGCTTTATTGATCTGGACCGCTTCAAACAGATTAACGATACGCTGGGGCACGCGGTTGGTGATATCCTGTTGCAACAGGTGGCGCAGCGGTTTGTCAGCGAAGTGCGTGTGGAAGATACGCTTGCCAGGATGGGGGGGGATGAGTTTATGCTGCTGATGCGCGATATACACGATATTCAGCGAGCTGCGCTGGTGGCACAGCGTTTGATTGATATGCTTGATAAGCCATTTCAGATTGATGGGCATGAGCTGTATGTTTCGGCAAGTATTGGCATCAGCATGGCACCCAGGGATGCACAGGATGCCGCCACCCTGCAGCGTAATGCAGATATGGCGATGTATCAGGCGAAAGAGCAAGGCGGGCATATGTTTCGTTGTTTTAATATCCATGACAATGCGCCAGCCCTGGAACGTTTGAAGCTTGAAACGCAGTTGCGCCACGCACTTGAGCGCAATGAATTTTTGTTGCATTATCAGCCTCAGGTTGACAAATCAGGCAAACTGGTAGGTGTGGAGGCATTGTTGTGCTGGAACCATCCTGAATATGGGATATTGTTGCCTGAGCGTTTTGTTTCGCTGGCAGAGGAAAGTGGCTTGATGGGGCAAATAGGTGCGTGGGTTTTGCAAGAAGCCTGTCGGCAGATCCAGGCATGGCGAGTGGCTGGCTATCCTCTCTTCAAAGTGGCGGTCAATATTTCATCACTCCAGTTTGCGCAGGCGAACTTTGTTGAGTCGGTTGTGCAGGCGTTGCAACCAGTCGCAGAGCACGATCATCCCTTGCTCGATATTGAGATAACGGAGCAGGTGATGATGATGGATTATCAGGAGGTTTTGCAGAAGATGGCTCGGTTGCAGGAACTAGGGGTTGGCATAGCTATTGATGATTTTGGTACGGGGTGTTCTTCATTGCTGAGTTTGCAACGGTTACCGGTGAATACGTTGAAAATTGCTCCCGTGTTTGTGCAAAATATTGCCGGGTTGCCATCCCCTGTTCCTGCCAACGATGCTGCCATTGTGGGAGTTATTGCATTTCTGGCGTATAGTCTGGGGTTGCGGATTGTTGCCGAGGGCGTAGAAACGGAGGCACAGTTTACGTTTCTGTGTAATGCGGGTTGCAGTGGTGCGCAGGGCAAGTTGTTTTCAATGCCGCTCCCGCCAGCGGAGATCGAGCTTTTGCTGCAACGTTCGATGAATGGGAAACATCCGCGGATTTTCTCGCCGCCAGATGTCTATTATGATACGATGATATAGGGGGGATAGCATGGGGATACTGTGCTGGCGAATGCCAGCAAATGAGAATGGGGGTTCCCCTGCTGCAAGCTCCGCTTGCAAATGGGTAGGAGAAGCATACAAGTGCGTGCCAGACCATTCTGGTGGGGTTTATAGTTTTTGCGGCGTAGCCGCAAAAACCATAAACCCCACCCCAAAGGGGAGCGTGAGGGAACCTGGTTCCCTCACCCACCCGCAAGTGACCCCCATTGAGGGATGAACGCCCCTCAAAAGGATATGAATGGATTTGCATTTTCGTGGTGAGAGATTGCCGACCTCATATCAGGTTGGCCCATATACGATCAGCCCCAATATGGTGCTCGCGCCAATGGCAGGTGTGACGGATACCGTCTTCCGTCGCTTTATCCTGGGCATTGGGGGCTGTGGTCTCGTGTGCAGCGAGATGACCAACGCCGCCAGCGTGACGCCAAAGGCCCTGCGCAAGCATAAGCTGCTTGACTATATGCCAGAAGAGCGTCCGCTTTCTATGCAGATAAGCGGCAATGACCCGCAACTCATGGCGCAGGCCGCTCGCAAAGTCGAAGAGTTGGGGGCGGATATGCTCGATATTAACTGTGGCTGTCCTTCGCCCAAGGTGACGGGGGGTGGGCATGGGGCTTCGCTGTTGTGCAACCTGCCAAAGCTGGCGGATGTCTTGCAGGCAGTGCGGCAGGCTGTTTCGCTCCCCGTCACCGTCAAGTTTCGCGCTGGCTGGGATGAGCAAAGCCTCAACTATGTGCAAACCGCGCGTATGGCTGAGGAGGCCGGTATGGATGCGATAACGCTGCACCCGCGCACGCGTGAGCAGCGGTATAGCGGCGAGGCAGATTGGGCGCGGGTGGCGGCGATCAAGCAAGCCGTCCGTATTCCGGTCATTGGGAGTGGCGATGTGAAGAGTGCAGAAGACGCGCTTTATCGCTTGCAGGAGACAGGCGTGGACGGGGTGATGATTGGGCGGGCTGCGCTCTCCAATCCGTGGATCTTTTTGCAGATTGCGCAGATTCGCCAGGGGGAAGAACCTTTTGAGCCAACACCCACCGATCGCTATCACCTGCTGATGCGCTTTATGCAGCAGTGTATGCGCGAGATGCCGGAGCGAATTGCGCTCAATAAGCTCAAGCAGTTCATCAGCCAGTTTGTGATTGAGATACCGGGCTGTGCAGCCCTGCGCACCAGTATCCATCGTTCGCGTAGCATCGGTGAGGCGCGGCATCACCTGGACCGCTTTTTTGCCGATTATCTTGTGCCCTTGATGGTTGTTGAGTGAGTAATTGTTCAGCAGTGGGGGAAGGGCCTCCTCACATGGGTAGACTTTTTTGTAAACCGCTTTGCAAAGCGGTTGCGAGATACTGTAGCAGCGGCTTTTAGCCGCTGTAGCTACGATTTATGGAATGTCCCTCTCCGACAAGGAGTGTGGCTTGCAGACGCAGAAAAAACGTCACAAGT
>CAYFVX010000514.1:0-3747 GCA_964346425.1 uncultured Chloroflexaceae bacterium
GGTGGCGAGCCGAATGGGGGTCTTTCCCCATTCTGGTGGGGTTTATGGGTTTTTCAACGAAGTCGAAAAACCCATAAACCCCACCTACACTGCATCGTCAGACAGTCCTGCCTCACGCAAACGTGCGCGTAGTCGCTCTATTTCAGAAAGGGCCTGTTCTTTCTCGCGTCGTTCTTGTTCTTTTTCGCGTCGTTCTTGTTCTGCCAGTTCGCGGCCGGTGGGTATGAGATTGCCCTGCTGGTCGCACCAGCGGAGCCAGATTTCTTGTTTGCCTTCGTAATCTCCTTGCCAGAGGGTGACGCCAAGTCCGACGCGTTCCAGTTTTCTTTGCTGCGTAATCCATTGAAAACGGGCTTTTTTGACCTTGAATTCGGATGTATCCTTGATTTGCATGGCTTTGTAGAGCCATTTGTACCCCGTGAGTAGTTACAAAACAAAAGCATTTTTTGGGGGGTTGCAACCCCCAATACTCCGCTTTGCAAATCGGTAAACCGCTTAACTTCATGCGCATGGGTGTCGGAAGTCCCTCTCCCTGGATGGGAGAGGGATTTAGGGAGAGGGTGAGGCCGCGGAAAAAAACCACTGCGTCTGCGCACATGGCTTCGTCATCCCAATTTCGGCACGCATTTACGCAACGCTGTGCTTAGCTTCATGCGCATGGGAGTGTTTGCGGCAAAACCGCAAACACTTCCCCCCCCTCAACAGGTTTCACCTGTTTTGTATGCTGCTTGCGCACGGCAAAAAACGCATGGAGCCGCGTGCCACGGCTTTGCCGTGGGGTTTGTTGGTTTTTTCGACTTCGTCGAAAAAACCAACAAACCCCACCAGAATGGGGAGTGTGAGGGAACCTGGTTCCCTCACGCACCCACAAGTGACACCCATTGAGCTTCCCCCCTCAATTATGAGGATTTGCACGTCTTCGTGCTCTATAGTATGCTTACTTGCTGGCAGCTTTGCTGGCCCTGTTTTTCGGGAGAGTATGGAGCGACTTTTTACGCGTTCCTGAACAAGGACGAGTTTTCACTTAGGAAGGTTTTTTGCATTATGAGTAACGGTAGCCCACGGGTATCTTGTATTCCTCCCTATGGAGGCAATCTGGTCAATCTCGTTGTTGATGAGCATGAGCGTGCGGCGGAAAGTGCGGCGGCTTCGCATTTGCCGTCGTTGCAGTTGTCTGCGCGGGCGTTGTGTGATCTGGAGTTGATGGCAACGGGGGCGTTTTCGCCGCTGGATCGTTTTATGGGGAAGGCGGATTATGAGCGGGTGTTGCATGAGATGCGGTTAAGTTCCGGGGTGTTGTTTCCGCTGCCTATTACGCTGACGGCGAATGAGGATGAGATTGCGGGGGCGGAGCGGCTTGCGCTCCGTGATTCGCGGAATAATCTGATTGCGGTGATGGATATTGAGGAGACGTTTGCGTGGGATGCGGAGACGGAGGGACGGCTTGCGCTGGGGAGTACCGATCCGCGGCATCCGCTGGTTTCTGAGATGATTACCTGGGGGAAGGTGTGCATTTCTGGTGCGCTGAAGGTTATCAATATGCCGCGGTATTTTGATTTTGTGGAGCTACGGCGGACGCCGGCGCAGGTGCGGAGTTTGCTGGAGGATATGGGGCATGCGCATGTGGTGGCGTTTCAGACGCGTAATCCGCTGCATCGTATTCATGAGGAGTTGACGAAGCGGGCGGCGGCGGAGGTGGATGGGAGTTTGCTGATTCATCCGGTGGTCGGGTTGACCAAGCCGGGGGATGTGGATCATTTTACGCGGGTGCGCATTTACCGTGCATTGGTGGAGAATTATTATGATGAGGAGCGCACGCTGCTCAGTCTGTTGCCGCTGGCAATGCGAATGGCAGGGCCACGCGAGGCTCTGTTGCATGCGATTATTCGGCGCAATCATGGGGCGACGCATTTTATTGTGGGGCGTGACCACGCAGGTCCCGGGAAAGATAGCACGGGCGAACCGTTCTATGGGCCGTATGATGCGCAGGAAATGCTCAAGGAACATGAGGATGAGATTGGTGTGAAGATGGTGCCGTTTAAGGAGCTGTTGTATGTGGAGGATCGTGGGGAGTATATGGAAGCCCACGCGGTTCCGGCCGGTGCCAGGACAAAATCTATTTCTGGGACGCAGGTGCGTGAGGAATATCTGGCGCAGGGAATAGCTTTACCAGAATGGTTTACGCGGCCGGAGACGGCGGAGATTCTGGGGCAGATGAATCCGCCGCGGCATAAGCAGGGTTTTTGTATCTGGTTCACGGGGTTGAGCGGGTCTGGGAAGTCTACGATTGCGGAGATTTTGACGGTGTTGCTGCTAGAGCATGGTCGCCAGGTGACGATGCTGGATGGGGATGTGGTGCGCACGCATCTTTCCAAGGGGCTGGGCTTTAGCAAAGAGGACCGGGATACGAACATTTTGCGTATTGGTTTTGTGAGTGGTGAGATTGTGCGGCACAATGGGGTGGCGATATGTGCGGCGGTCAGTCCCTATCGTGCAACGCGCAATGAGGTGCGCAAGATGGTGGGGGATGATTATTTTATTGAGGTGTTTGTCAATACGCCGCTGGAGGCGTGCGAGCAGCGCGATGTGAAGGGGCTTTATGCGAAGGCGCGGCGCGGGGAGATCAAGGGTTTTACGGGGATTGATGATCCGTATGAGCCGCCGATTGATCCGGAGATAACGTTGCATACGACGCAGACATTGCCGGATGAGAATGCGCGGATTATTACAGAGTTTCTTGAGCAGCGTGGGTTTTTGCAGCGGTTGCATTGATGGTGAATATGGGGTGCAGTGTTCGGCTTTGCCGAACACTGCACCCCATATTCATGAACCTAATGCTTATTTTCCTTTGGGGCGTAGCCCCAACCCCCTTTTTGTTTTGGGGGTTGCAACCCTCAACAGGTGTCACCTGTAGTATTTGCTGCTTGCGCACGGCAAAGAACGCACGCTGCCGCGTGCCACAGCTTTGCCGTGGGGTTTATTGGTTTTTCGACGTCGTCGAAAAACCAATAAACCCCACCAGAATGGGGAGTGTGAGGGAACCTGGTTCCCTCACACTCCCACTGGTGACACCCGTTGAGCATGTGCGCCTTTGAATGAATAGGGGAGGGGGTTGCCGGCGGCAAACCCCTCCCCTATCCATTATCCATTATCCACTCTCCACCCTCCACTCTCAGGGACTAAACGGGGGCGAGGCTGGTTTTGTTGGTTCAGGCGTAGGCGAGGGAACAGGACGGACAGTAGTGGCTGGCGGGACCTGGGTCTCGGCCGGCGACACGATGTCAAAACAATCTATCTGTATAGGATTAAAGCCAGCAGGTGGATCGCTATAGAACGAGAGATGCCGTGTAACCGTGGTATCACCAACGACAGTTACAATCATTGGCTCCTGAATAGCGTAGCCCTGCGTTTCATCCATGACCAGTTCTACACAATAGTTCCCTGCAGCCAGTCGATTCCGTTCATAGTTGCCAAACTGGTCACTCTGCACCAGCACATTGCCAACACGCACCGTGGCTCCCATAACCGGCGCACCAGTGGAAGCGTCAACGACTGTGCCAGTAATCCGCGCAAGTGGTAGCGGTGTTGTATACGGATCGTCATCATCGTCACCATCATCACGGTGAGACGGTTGAGGTTTTGGCGTTGCCGTTGGCTCTTCTGGCGGCTCTTCCGGTGGTTCTTCCGGCGGCTCTTCCGGCGGCTCTTCCGGCGGCTCTTCCGGCGGCTCTTCCGGCGGCTCTTCCG
>CAYFVX010000514.1:3847-4130 GCA_964346425.1 uncultured Chloroflexaceae bacterium
GCTTCTTCGTTGCTTCAAGCGGGGGCCGATTATCGGGAGGGGGATATTGCTGAATTTCTGTGTTACCTGTGGACTGACGCGACGTAACTGGCGACATTGGCGACAGGAACACTGCCAGGAAGCCACCAACCAGGAAAACAGTTACAATTATTCGCTGTACGATATACCCATGCATAAGAAAAGCACCCTTTCAATCTGTGCAATGCTATAGCCTATTATACAGTTTTGCGGGGCCAGAAGCAAATAATTGAGGGTATGGTTTTTGTTCTGTTTGTTGGCGGCG
>CAYFVX010000515.1:0-4124 GCA_964346425.1 uncultured Chloroflexaceae bacterium
TGCCGACACTATTCGCGGACAGCCCATTATCATGCCCGGCTATGTGCCCAACGAAGAACTGCCAGCCCTGCTCGCTGCTGCGGATATGTTTGTGATGCCCACCCTGCGCGATGAGGGTTTACCCATGAGCACGCTCGAAGCAATGGCGGCTGGCCTTGCACCGATTGCCAGCGGCGCGGGCGGCATGCGCAGCGTGATAGACCATGAGCGCAATGGCTTGCTCTTCCGTATGGGCAACGTGCAAGAACTGGCGCAGGCGATTGAACGCTTGATCAAGCAGCCCGACTTGCGAACTGCGCTGGCGTCTGCGGCCCGCGAAACCGCGGAAACCCGCTACAGCCGCACGCATATGATTGAGACAACCGAGCAGATTTTGTTGCAGGCAGGAACGACGAATACGGCCAAATTGCGATAATCAGGCAGAAACAACGAAGACCACGAAGACCACGAAATATATCTTTTCGGAAAAACAAGAGATAAATAGCACGTCTATTTTACAGCAAATGCGAGTGTTCTCTTGTATTGAATTGGTAGGACAGAGCGCATTGTAGTCACTCATCACTCATCCCTCATCACTCGGCACTGGTATTACCGGTTATCAAACAAATTTGGGAAAACACGAAAGAGCGTTATGCAAACAAAAACATCCAACCCCACGATTGCGCTGATTATCCCATCGCTTGATGGTAAGATAGATGATTTGCGTGCCAGCATCGCCCGCCAGACGGTACAACCGGATGAGCTAGAAGTCGTGCTGGATGTGCGCCCGAACGGACGAGCACGCAATGAAGGAGTGGCACGCACGCGCGGCGAAATCCTGGTGTTTGTAGATGATGATGCCGTGCTCGGCAACGAGCAGACTATCGAGCGGTTGATCGCGCCCCTACGCACCGATGCCAGCATTGGCGTCACCGGCACAGCGAAAATACTCCCGCCAGATGCAGACACTTGGCAGCAGCGAGTGGCACGCGAGGTGCCGCGCATCGAGCATCCAGTCGTGTTTCAGCATCTTGAAACAAACCCTGACCCGCCGACCTACTATTGCGAGATAACCACCACCTGCTGCGCGATGCGGCGCGAGGTATTTGCACAGGCTGGCGGCTTCAGCAATACGCTCATCCGCGGAGTAGATACTGAATTTTTTGTGCGCGTGCGGAGCCTGGGCTATCGCTTCCTGCTGGTTGCGCATACCTGGGTCTACCATCCAGCCCCACCAACCATGCACGCGCTGTTGCGCAAGCACTTTCTGTATGGCATGGGGCATGCGCAGGAAGTTCGCAGTGATCCATCCCGCGCCCGCGGACGCTATCTGCATACGCCACTGCACGCGGCCGCATTCCTGGCATTTCGCAGTGCCATCCTGGTACCCAACATCTTTTTGCCCTATTCATTTGCCGCCCCATCATGGAAACCTGGTTTCAAACCGCTCAAAGCATTGACCAGTTATGTCGCTGCTCTAGGCTATCTCTGGGGATGGTATCATGCGTAATTTATGTCATTTGTACTTATGTGATGCGTTATGCAGTGCTATGCTTGCCAATTCACACCCATTTGAAGGAGTGGATGCACCAGGAGCGGAGGCATAGATGCGGATAGGACTGGATGCCCGCTATGTCTACGACCACTTTCCCGGCATCGGGCGGTATGTGATGAACCTGGCGCGGATGCTGGGCAAAATGGAGCACGAGCATACGCTCTATCTCTTCACAAACCCTACGCTGCCCAATACACGGCACAATCTGGCAGAACTGGCACAATCGCCCGCAGTGACGATTATCCCCACCCCTGCCCGACCTTTCACGCCACTTGAGCATCTGCAAATCCCCCATCTGGCTCGCACCTTGCGTCTGGATGTGCTGCATTCCCCCTACTACATCAAGCCCTACGTGGGGTTGCCCTGTCCCTCGGTGGTAACGATTTATGACCTGATAGGTCGTCGCTTTCCTGCGCTTTTGCCGCGCAAAGCACGGCTGCTCTTTCGGCTAACGACCTGGATGGCGGTGCATACCGTGCAACGTATCCTGACCATCTCGCACAGTGCCCGCGAGGATATTCTGGCTTATTACCGCATTCCGCAGGAACGCGTGGTTGTGACGCCGCTGGCCGCCGATACACGCTTCCAGCCACAACCAGATAATGTCATCGCGGCAATGCGTGAACGGTATAGCCTGCCAGCCCGCTACCTCCTCTACCTGGGAGCAAATAAGCCACACAAAAACCTGGAACGGCTCATCCATGCCTGGGCACAGCTCTGTGCTGCCGAACGGGGCGATGCACGGCTGGTGCTGGCTGGACACTACGACCCGCGCTACCCACAGACCCGGCAACTGGTTGAACACTATGGACTGAGCGACACGGTTCTGTTTCTGGCGAATATCAACGAAGGTGATCTACCCGCGCTCTATAGCGGGGCAGACGCGTTTGTCTTTCCTTCATATTACGAAGGGTTTGGCCTGCCGCCGCTGGAAGCCATGGCGTGTGGCACCGCCGTGTTGTGCGCACGTGCCAGCAGTTTGCCAGAAGTGGTGGGGGATGCGGCGTATCTGTTTGATCCGTTTCAGACCGACGAGATAGTGGAAGGTCTCAGACAAGTGCTTACTTCTGCTGACCTGCGCACCCACCTGCGCGAGCAGGGATTGCAGCGCAGTCTCGCGTTTTCCTGGCAACGCACCGCGCAAGAGACACTGGCGGTGTATGCGGCGCAAGAGTGGCCCCCCACCCAACGATGAAGCATTTCTTTTCTTGGTAGCCACTATCTCTTGCCCGGACCTTTGCGGCTTTGCGCCTTTGCGCGAGGCCCTGCCCGGACGTTCCCCCCAGAGTCCGTGGCAGTTTATTGAACCATTCAAGCAAATGGAGCATTACATCAAATCACGCCGCAGCACCGGCTGCCGCTCACCCGTCGCCACAAAACCAAACCAGCGATAAATACGCTGCGCCTGCTCATTATACGCCTGCGTATTGAGCGTCATAACCTGCGCATTTTGCAGCCGTGCAAATTCAACCACCTCGGCAAGCAACCGTACCCCGATAGCTTCCCCCTGGTGGCGTGGATCTACCGCAATACGCACCAGATGAAACAATTGCCCCGCAAAGTGACTGGTAGCATACGCATATCCTACCAGACGATTACGCAACTCGGCAACCAGAAAAATACCGTCGTGCGACAACGTATTGCCGATCAGGGTATCATCTTTGGTCCAATGCACCTCAAAGCACTCGCGATCGAGCATTTGCACACTATAGATATCGCCCTGCAAGGACGGCCGCACCGTGACGTGTTGATTACCATAGGAAGGAATGTCCATACTGCGCTTCTCATAGACCAGCACCTCCGTGTCCTGCATATACCCTTGCTGACGCAGCGAAGGAAGCAACCAGGCATCTACATACTCCTCTCCCGCATAGAACACATGCTGCAATCCGTTTTTGCGTAAGGAATTATGCAGCGGGGGTAGCAACGTGCTCATCCCCACTGACGTATCCAACCCCCTGGCAAGGGCAACTGCGCGGAGCCAGGTTGTCTGATGGACGCGAAAACTTACGACCGCGACCCCCAGAATATCCTTTTTATATTGAATAACAACCGCGTGCCCGTTTTTGAGCAAGAGGGGAAGTTCTTTGCCCCCCAGCGCATAATAGCGTCGCGCACCATCGCGAAGTAAGCGCGAGACATTGTTGATATCTGCCTCGTGCGAAAACCGCGTGGTTGCTTCGCTCAGATCAGGGACTCGTCGAAACCAGAGCATAAGCATGGTATGATCAGAAACATAAACACAATGCCTGCCCAAAAATCGCAGGCGTTGTGTATTGTACAACAGAACTATCAAAAAATGCGAAACTACCGTATTTTCGCGCAAATAAGCGTCCACTTGCTCTTTTGCGGCTTCGCTGCCAACCCGATTGGAGTGGGGTTTGTGGTTTTTCGACGAAGTCGAAAAAACCACAAACCCCACCAGAATGGGAGTGTGAGGGAACCAGGTTCCCTCACACTCCCACAGGTGACACCCATTGAGGGGGCAAAAGCCCATATGCGTCAACTTAACCGTTTTTTGGCTTTGGGGCGCAGCCCCTCAACAGGTGTCACCTGCGGTGCGCATCGCTTGCGCGAGGCAAAAAACGCA
>CAYFVX010000516.1:0-4121 GCA_964346425.1 uncultured Chloroflexaceae bacterium
AACCAGCAGCAGGTCGGCGTCACGTAATTGCGTGCGCAATACCAGCCCGAACGAGCGGAGCGCGAAGAGGAAGAGCGGATAGTGAAACACGCGCATGCTCAGCACTTTTTCGGCGCGGGTGAGCAGGCTTCGCGATTGGCCCAGTTCATACACGGTGATACCGCCATCGTCCCAGATATGCAGGCCAGGCGGGGCATCGTGGCGGGCGAGGGTCAGGATACTATAGCGATGCCCACGGGCAATGATGGCACGCCCCAGTTCGCCGTGGATTTCATTGCCCACGAAGGCGGGGCCATAGGAGCTAATAATCTGGACGATGTGCATGGTTCAGGATGGTGTGTTTCGTATCAATCGCTTTTCCATTGCGGACGGCGAAATACGTTGCACGTTCCAGGCCAGACCGAGCTTTTCGAGCAGTTGGATAACATAGCTTGAAATATCAATCTGCCACCAGCGCATACCATGAAAGGCCGAACGCGGAAACGTATGATGGTTGTTGTGCCATCCCTCGCCAAATGCCAGCAGACCTATCAACAGGTTGTTTCTGCTCTGGTCGTTGCTTGCAAACATCTGTCTGCCAAAGGTATGGCAGATGGAGTTGACGCTCCAGGTGACATGGTGCAGCAGAAACATACGCACCAGACCGCCCCAGAGCAAGCCCGACCAGCCACCTATCAGGAAGGGAATGAAAAAGCCCAGCACCACCCAGAACACAAAGGTCCGCGTGAAAAAGGCGACCATCGGGTCTTTGAGCAACCATGTGCCATAGACGTCCGGGTTGGGAACGAATGGCGCGAACATCCAGCCCATATGCCCGTGCAGAAAGCTTCGCACCGGACTATGCGGATCGCATTCGCCATCTGAACAGGTATGGTGCTGAATGTGGGTGGATGCCCAGTAGGTAGTGGTTCCCTGCGCTGCCATTGAGCCAAGCGCGAGGAAGATAAAGCGCACGACGGGATAGGTCTCGAAACTGCGATGGGTCAGCATGCGGTGGTAGCCAACGGTGATGCCCAGCCCGGTCAAAACGTACATACTGACGAACAGGGTTATATCGAGCCATGTCACTTGATGTTGCCAGAGCAACATGATGGCGACCACCACACCGAAGAAGGGAAAGACAATGCCAATAAAGAGAAAGAAACGATAGAAATAAACAGACGCTCTCGAAGGTATTTCAGCAGATGATTTCATGATGATTCCTCGCACAATGCGTATACATTCTTGCTGGACTGCTCTGTTTCTGGGAGTCATCAGATGTTGCGCAACGGAAGAGCTGTATGATGCAGAAGAAAAGAGAGGTCTGCCTGAAAATGCTTTCTTTAGGACGTATAGGCATTGAATTATATGCAAAATGATGCACAACTTCCTGGTTTCTGTAAAAAAGGGGAATACTCCTTGACTTCAATTATACCATGCGTTAGGTTTCTGTGCATCCGGGTGTGGTTTAGTTGCGCTACAAACTTTGCTATAATAGAGGCAGACGCAGGTGATTGGACCGTGGCAGTGGTACGCTAACATTGGAACGTTCCTATTGGACATGGGATACAAACACCAACCAGCTCCAGAGTGTAGAGAGACTATCTATCAGGAAACACCATGTATTGTTGACAGCCCTGAACATGGACTTCAGGAGTGAAGCCGGCCGTAAAACATTATTTGTTATTCCTATCTGGATAGTGTTTTGTTCAAAGGAAGAAAATCCAAGAAGAAACCATGATATTATTCGTGCGTTGACGACCGGTGACTATCAACGGGCGCAGGTTGACCGTATTTTGACCGGTGAATCTGAAGCGGCAAGAAAATGGCAGGGCAAAGAGGGCATACTTGGTCAGGCATCGCAATACCTGGATCTCAGAATAATGGACCTGCCGCTCAGAACTGCGACTGCGATTGCTACAGCCTATGGACATAAGGAATTTACCGAACATCTCAAAGTGTTAAAACTGGACAATGGGGAGCCAGTGCTCAAAAAAGCGACAAATAAGCCGAGTGCCCAACGTTCGCTTGAAACGACCGCAATTGGTGCATTCCTGAGCGGCAAAGGATTTATCGATCGCGATCCCTCGAAACGGGGAAGCATCACACCGCAACAGCTTGCGTTATTCAAAGCTCTGGTGGAGCTTGCGCAGCGAGATGACAAGGCTGCTATGATTGCACAAACGCTCAGAGATTGGAACAAAGACCCGGAGAATAGAGTCGTAACTGAACTCCCATTGAATCAAATGGGGACATTAGTTACTGACATTGCATTTGTAACGCCAACAGAGATATTTTGTTTGGAAATCAAGTGGCGTTCAAGTACGTTGTCTGATGGAATGGCGATTTACGATAAGAAACTGGCGAACTGGCCGCTGCCGTATGAAACGCGTATGGTTGACACGACCTATGGCAAGGTGCATGTCATCGTCAGTGGGGCGGAGGATGCGCCGCCGCTGTTGTTGCTGCACGCCTCCGCCATGTCCGGCTGGTCGTGGCGCGACAATATTGCCGTGCTGGGCCAGCACTACCGCACCTATGCGATTGACCTGATAGGCGAGTCCAACCGCAGTGTGCTGAACGACGCCGCCACCTATCCGGCTGATGGCGAAGCACTGGCGCACCTGTATGCGGAAATTGCCGATGCGCTCGGTGTGGAGCGGGCAAACGTGGTTGGAGCCTCGTTTGGCGGCTTTATCGCTACCAACTATGCGCGGTATTATCCTGAGCGGGTTGAGCGGCTGGCTTTGCTTGGCCCGATGGGGTTGACGCCATCCACGGCGGAAACCGCGTTGCGCATTATGTTTGTGCAGTTTTTCCCGTTGCAGCCCATTCAGAGCAATACCGTGCATTGGGCACTGGGCGATGACCCGTATGTGCTGGATGAAACCGCGGAGTGGTTTGGCTATGTGGTGATGGGAGTTTTGCCACGGGTAGCTGCGCCGCGTGCGTTTACACCGGTCGAATTGCAGGAGGTATCCGTGCCGTTGCTGCTGGTGATTGGCACGCGTGATAATCTGACCGGTGACCCGCAGGCGGTGCGCGAGCTGGCCGAAAACGTGCCGGATATTGATATCCAGGTGCTTGATTCGGCGCATTTGATTGGGATGGAGAAGGCGGATGAGGTCAATGCGTTGCTGCTGGAGTTTTTCCAGGCGGCAGGGAACCAGGAATAACTCCTGATTTGCCTGAACCACGAGCAAAAACGCAGAGGCGCAGAGGCGCAGAGCGGCAGAGAGGGGAGCACACATCTATGACCACACACGACACGCGGCGGCCGATTATCGGGGTGATGGGGTCGGGGCGGGCCAGTCAGCACGATAGGCTGGCGCGGGAACTTGGGCAGCAGTTGGCGGCGGCTGGCTATGTGCTGCTGACGGGGGGCGGCAATGGGATTATGTCTGCGGCTTCGCAGGGGATGGCGGAGGCGGGCGGGCTGGTTATTGGCATTCTGCCTTCGGATGGCCCGAACGACCCGCGCTATGCTGGCACCTATCCCAATCCCTACGTGCATATCCCGATTTACACCGGCATGTCGCTGGCACGCAATGCCATTAACATCAAGTCCTCGGACGTGGTGGTGGCGTTGCCGGGCGGTCCGGGCACGCTCTCCGAGATTGCGCTGACGCTCAATGATGGCAAGCATGTCATCATTCTCAACTGGCCCGACCTGGAGCTACCGGCGAGTTGCCCCACGCATCTGGTGCATTACGCGGGCACGGTCGCCGATGTGCTACGGCTGATTGGGGAGATGCTGTGATATAGGAACGAGGATTACCAGGTCTGGGTAGCCGGGCAGAAACCACCGATGTACACAGTGGGGGGCACCTGCTCACATGGGTAGACTTTTTTTCAACCGCTTTGCAAAGCGGTCGCGGGATACCGTAGCAGCGGCTTGGCGAACATATAGTATTACGTATCCTGCTGGCGTAGCCGCTGGAGTTCGGCTTCCAGTGCTTTGATACGTTCTTCCGCCTGTTGTTGTGCTGCTTCCGCCTGGCGTTGCGCTGCTTCCGCCTGCCGTTGCGCTTCTTCTGCCCGCATGCGTGCTTCCGCTTCTGCCTTGAAGCGTTCTTCTGCCTGCCTGCGGCTTTCTGCCTCGCGGTCGCGTGCTTCTGCTTCCGCTTTGAATTGTTCCTCCA
>CAYFVX010000517.1:0-4117 GCA_964346425.1 uncultured Chloroflexaceae bacterium
AGCCGGGGCAGGCAGCCGCCACGCCCGCGATAAACACCAGCATCGTGCCGGAATTGTTGACATTGATAATATCCGCCGGCGTCTGCAAATCGCCCGCCACACCGCGCACCTGAAAGACACCTGGCGCAGTCTCCTGAATATCTGCGCCATACATACTCATCGCGCGCACCGCCTCCTGCCAGTCGCTACTGATTTTGGGCTGACGAATGGTCGAAACACCGTCCGCCAGCGATGCCAGCACCAGCGCACGAAAGGAATGCGTCTTCGAGGGCGGCATGGAAATCTCACCCTTGAGCGTATGAATCCTGGTCACGTTCAAATACTTCATCCGCTACTGGTTCCTTTCCGCTGCGGTAATATGGGCAACCAGCCGCTTGAACCCCTCATAATAACTCCCCTCTTTCAAGCCGGTCACCTGGTCTACACGCACATCATCCAGCACATTGACCTTTTTATTCACACCCGTCTGCCCGATGTCCGACATATGGACTTCCACCACCGGCTTGCCCAGGTCAACCAACGCCTGCCGAAACGAATAGGCATAGCGAATAAGTGCGCCCGGATTTATCAGCACCCCATCTGCCTGCCGCGACGAGTCCTGCTGCACGAAATCAATAATGCCACCCTCATGGTTGGACTGAAAAAACGCGATGTCTATCTGCTGCTCATCGGCCATGCGCTGCAACTGCTGGTTTATCTCCGCCATCGTAATCGTCCCATACCGGGACGGGTCACGCTTGCCCAGCATATTCAGATTAGGCCCGTGGATAACCAGTATTTTCACACCTACGCTCCCTGCCCCGGCCCGGCCACCGCCAGCACATAGTTTTCGGTAGACAGATACTTCCGCACCACCGCCACAATATTCTCAGCCGTCACTCCGTTAATCAAATCCGGATACCGCTCGATGTAATCCATCCCCAGGTCAAAACAATCAATATCCAGCAGCGTCCCGGCCACGCCACTATTGGTCTCCAGCCCGATGACCATACTGCCTGTCAGGAATGCACGAGCATCGGAAAGCTCTGCTTCATCCGGACCTTCTTGCTTAAATTTGTCAATTTCGCGCAGGATGGACTCAATCGCCCGCTCAACATCGGCGGGATTAACGCCAGCGGCCGCCACCCAGGGACCGGCCCCTACACCAGCCTGAAACCCGCTGGATGCGTGGTATGCCAACCCCTGCTTTTCGCGGACACTATCACCAAGCCGACCACCCATCCCCAGGCGGCCCAGGATCATATTGCCAACCATGGCCGCATAGAAATCTTCATCGGTGCGCTTGAAGCCATGCACCCCCCAGAGAATATCGGCCTGCGTCTTACCGGGCATCGGAATATCCCGCCGCTGCACCCCGCTGAGCGCAGACGACGACGGCAACTCCTGCCCCGGCGGTTCACCATCGGCGTTCCAATCGCCAAAGGCCCGCTCAAGCTCGGCAACCACCTGCGCTGGCTCAACATCACCAACAATCGCGATGCGCGTGGCAGACGGATGATACCGCTGATGAAACGCCACCATATCATCGCGCGTCAATGCCTGCACACTCTCAATGTGCCCGTTACTGAGCCGCCCATAGGGATGCTCTGCTGTATAGAGCAAATCGCGCAACGCACGGCTTGCCTGCACATGCGTATCTTGCTCCATCTCGCGCAAGTGCATCACGTAGATTGCCCGTAGCTTTTCTATTTCCTCCGTCGGAAAGGTCGGATAGCGCACCATATCGGCAAGAATTTCGAGCACCAGCGGCAGGTCTTCAATGAGGGCTTTGCCAGAGAAGCCACTCCCATGGCGGCCCGCACTGGCATTGACGCTACAGCCAAGAGCCTCCGTCTCATTGACAATCTGCTGAAATGTGCGGTTGCGCGTTCCGCGTATGAGCGAAGAAGCCGTGAACGTCGCCAGCCCCGCTTTGTCCAGCGATTCGTGGATACTGCCGATCATAATCTCACCACGAATACTGACTGTTGGATTGCTGGCATTGCGCTGAATAAGCGCAACCATACCATTCGACAGAACATGGCGCGTCGCCGAAGCGATACCGCCAGCCGCACCGCCGGTAACGTTTGTGGAAGGGCGAGAAATGAGCATACAAATACTCCTTAGTTTGCTTCGTTTGTCGGGAGAAAGTGACCGATGGTACAACGTTGCTGGTGCAGGTACTTCTGGGCAACCCGCTGCACATCCTCAGCACGCACGGCCGCCAATTCATCCAGCAGCGTATCTACCCGCTTGTAGCCATCAACCGTGTCTATAACTTCCCACATACCGAGAACGAACGCCTGATTGGTCACGCTCTCCATACTGTAGGCTATTTGCGCCCGTACCTGCTTAATAATTTTTGTCAGTTCTTCCGCCTGCACCCCATCTTGCCGGATTTTCTCTATCTCATGCAGCAGAGCCGCCTCGACTTCACCCGCATGGTGATTGGCATTCACTGTCGCATAGAGTTCAAACAAATAGGGGTCACGCGAGGGGGTATAATTGCTGTTGGCATTGCTTGCCAATTGCGTTTCGACCAGGGCTTTGTAGATACGCGCACTGCGATTGGTCTGCACCTCACGCTCAAACGAGAGCGACTTGGCACCACTGAGCACCGCATCCAACACCACCATCGGCGCAAAATCCTCACTGCGACAATCCGGCGCGACAAAGGCGATTTGCACATACTCGGCCGGGCCGGGCCGCCGTACCACTACGCGCCGTTCCCCCTGCGGTTCTGGCTCGGTGGCATACATTTTGGGCAGCGTAGGACCAACGGGCAAATCGGCAAAATAATGCTCAACGCGCTTGAGCATATCGTCAGTCTGAAAATCGCCGACCACGACGATCACCGCATTGTTGGGCATATAGTAGGTTTGATAGTGGCGGAAGAGATCATCGCGCGTCATATGGACAATATCGTTGCGGAAACCAATCACGGGATGGTGGTAGGGATGCACAACAAACGAGGTAGCCTTCACCGTCTCATCCAGCCAGGTTTCAGGATAGTTGGCGTATCCATCCAGTTCAGAGAGGATAACGGTACGCTCACTCTCCACCTCCTCGGCATCAAAGAGCGAGTTAATCATACGGTCAGATTCTATTTGAAATGCCAGCTCAATCCGTTCGGCTGGCAGGGTTTCATAGTAAGCGGTGAAGTCAATCCAGGTGAATCCATTGAAGACACCACCATTACGCGCAACAAGTCGGTCCAACGCACCCGCTGGAATAGAGGGGGTTCCCTTGAAGAGCATATGCTCAACCCAGTGGCTGATACCCGTCAACCCACTGATTTCATTGCGGGAGCCAACCCGATACCAGACCCAACTTGTCGCGACGGGCGCACTATGCCCCTCTTTGGTCAAGACCAATAAGCCATTGGAGAGCGTATGCGCCTGGGTAGGACTGGAGGTCATAGATACTCCTTCTGCTGATTATCAAGGTATTGGGAAAGTCTACCATGTGTGTGCATCATTGGTCAAGAGCGTGGGAGCGTTGCAGCGTTGCATCGTTGCAGCGTTGCATCGTTGCAGCGTTGCAGCGTTGGAATGGCGGTCTGCGGTCTGCGGTCTGCGGTCTTGCGGTCTGCGGTCTTGCGGTCTTGCGGTCTGCGGTCTGTGGTCTGTGCTCTACGCACCCGGGTGCTTCCAACTGGTGACTCAAAAGGTAGGAGCGGGAGAGCAAAAAGGGTATGATAAGAACGTGCTAAAGAGCACATCGCAATTATTCTCAAGAATACAGAAAGGAGTACCACAATGGTACGCAGCTTTTTTACGAAGGAAGAAGGTCAGGGACTTGTCGAATACGCACTCATCCTGGTACTCATCGCAATTGTTGTTATTGGTATCCTGACGTTGCTTGGCAACAAAGTCAGCCAGGTTTTCAGTGAGATTAACGACGGGTTGTCGACATAATTCCGCAAAGGCCGTGCTGGTGTGCAAAGCAGAAGGGGGAAATGCCCTACGGGCAATCCCCCTTTTGCGGTGCGGGAGATTGGGGAGTTGCAACCCCCCGAAAACATTCTTTTTGTTCTCTTTTTTTGCGGCGTAGCCGCAAAAAAAGAGAACAAATTGCAAACGAGCAAAACATGCACGCAGGGGCGTGCCAGCCCATTCTGGTGGGGTGTATGGTTTTT
>CAYFVX010000518.1:0-4116 GCA_964346425.1 uncultured Chloroflexaceae bacterium
ATACCAGTGGTGACCAGAATAGGCTGTCCTGGCAGGCTGAAGGTCATAGATTGAATGGTGGAAACGTGTTCCAGGAACCCTTCATACAAGACCTGCCCTTCCTTGACGACTTCAAAGAAGTTGAGCGTGCCAAAGTTTTTGAAAATTGCCATCATCGCCAGCACGAAAGCGGCGTCGCCAATACGGTTGACGACAAAGGCTTTGATGGCGGCGGGTGTCGCGACTCTGTTGCCAAAGCTGGCGTCTTCTTTGTCATACCAATGTCCAATCAGTAGAAAGGAACAGAGGCCCACGCCTTCCCAGCCGAGGAAGAGCAACAGCAGGTTGTCGGCCATGACCAGGAAGAGCATCATGGTCACGAAGAGATTGAGATAGGCAAAAAAACGCACGGCAAGCTTGTCGCCGTGGATGTAGCCAATCGAGTAGATGTGGATCAGGGCACCCACGCCGGTGACCAGCGTGACCATGACAGCGGTGAGCGGATCGAACATCAAGCCAAAGGGAATTTGGATTTCCCCAATATGGACCCATTGCCAGACGATGACATCGGCAATACGTTCTTCGGCTGGCAGCATTGCTAATTGAACAAAGGCAATGAGTGTGGCAAGAAATGCCAGCACCACCGCACCGGAGGCAACGTACCCGGCGGTGCGTTCGCGTTGTTCGTGGTCAGGAATACGCCAGACTCCAAGCACATTGACAAGAAATCCTAGAAAAGGTAACAGTGGAATAATCCAGATAACACTCAGCATGTGCTTTCTCTTCTCCTTATCGTTTGCTGTATGAAGATAATCTTTCTCCTTCTCCCTGTCTGAATTTAGCCTTTGAGCGAACTGACTTCATCCACGTCGGTTGTCCGTTTGCTGCGGAAGATGGCAACGAGCAGTGCCAGACCAACCGCAACTTCGGCAGCGGCAACGGCGATGACGAAAAACACCATCACCTGTCCATCAATCGTGCCGTGTTCACGCGCAAACGCAACCATCGCAAGATTGGCCGCGCTGAGCATAAGCTCAACCGACATAAAGAGGACAATCGCATTTCGCCGGATAAGCACGCCAAGCACACCAATAATGAAAAGGGCCGCACTCAGCATGATGTAGAGGGTTGTGGGTACCATAGGTTTTGCTGTCTCCCGTTGTTTAGCAATCTTTCAATTGAGCGGATGCTTTTTCTTCTGCGCGTTGTTGCAGCTTTCCCCGGTTGAGCACAACAACACCGACAATTGCAACCAGCAGGATGATGCCTGCCAGTTCAAAAGGTAGCAAGTATTTGGTAAACAACACTTCGCCAATGTATATCGGTGCGCCAATGGTCTCCGCATCGGCGGGCTCCGCATCCATCTGGGGCAGGAAGCCTGCCTGCCCACGGACGCTGACGACAATCGTTTCAACGAGTAGCACCAGCGCAAGAAAGAGTGCGGCTGGTTGCTGCCAGGCAATCTTGTTGTGTTCGTCTTCAGCACGTTCGGCACCAAGAAGCATCACAACGAAGAGAAATAATACCATAATTGCGCCTGCATAGATTGAGAGTTGGATGGCAAACAAGAATGGTGCTTGCAGGAGCAAAAAGAGCACAGCTATTGCGCCAAAGTTTAGCAAGAGAAAAAGCGCACTATGCACGGCATTACGGCTGGTGAGCATTGCAATAGCTCCCACAAGCGCGATGATAGCTGTGATGATGAAGATTATCAGTTCCACGCAACCTCCTTCACATTCTACAGGTCAATCTGGGCGGGCGGACTCGGTCGTTTTTCGTTGAGTTCTTTCAACACGGGCGGTACTTCGCCATGCCCTTTGCCCCTCGCTATAATCAAGTCTTTTTTGGTCACGATAGCATCGCGGCGGTCGTAGTATGAAAGCTCATACTGGTGTTCGAGCACAATCGCATTGGTTGGGCAGGCATCTTCACAGTAGCCGCAGAAGATGCAGCGCAACAGGTTGATTTCATAGACCCGTGCATACCGCTCGCCGGGCGAGGTCGGATTGGCCGGGTCGTTTTCGGCTGGTACCACGAGAATAGCATCCGCGGGGCATGCGGCCGCACACAGTGAGCAACCGATGCAGCGTTCCATCCCGTTAGCAAAGCGTTTGAGTTCATGTTTGCCACGAAAACGCTCGCGCACGGGGCGTTTGACTTCTGGATATTGAACTGTGACGGGTTGTTCAAACAAATACCGCCCGGTTGTTTTCAATCCTTTCAGTAATTCACCAAGCATATCAGTACTCCTTTGTCTCTGTCCTGCTATTTAATCAGGCGTATCGTTATCGGATAACGATACGATTCACCATCATTGGCTCTGAGTGCTGCGTAGATGATAAGAACAAACTGAAAAATCAGCAATCCAAAAATGATGGTCATGCCAATAAAAACAAATGAAAGCAATAAAACCAGTATGAGATAGGTTGTCAAGAGATAGATTGTGAGACTTATTTGAAAGTTCAAAACTTCCTTTCCCTGGTCTCTGACGAGCGGATACTGGTTTTTTTTGAGCAACCAGATACCCAGTGGTGCCAGAATATTGCCCACGAGCGGGATGATATAGATAGCAAACGCGCTGATATGGCAGAGTGCTGCCCAGATGCGTTCATCTTTGTTTGCCATGTCCATGACCGTCTCCTCTTTCCTGTTCACCGTCTGCCGCCCCAGGGTGGACCATAGACGAGAGACCGTGGACCATGGACTGAGGACATCAATCATTTTGTCTGCCATCCCCGGTCTGCTATCCTCGGTCTCCCAAACCTAACGGCGCATTTCCATACGTGTCTGTAGCAGATTGAGGCGGTTGGTGCGTGAGTTGGTATTGATGATGGTAGCACCTGCCAGGATAGCTATGCCAAGTACTAGCAACACGATAGACTGCACCATACGGCCCGGTACCAGAACGACTACTACCGCGGTGATAACCACGTTGATGAGAGAGAGCGGCAGCAACCATTTCCAGCCAATGCTCATGAGCATATCGTAGCGGACGCGCGGCCAGGAAGCACGCAGCCATATCAGCAAGAACAGGAAGAACAATGTCTTGATGCCAAAGACCACCAGCGACGCAATACCGACGACGGCCGAGCCGACCAGTGGACCGGCTACTCCCGTTACCATTGTTCCCAGGGCTTCCAGTCCCGGAAATCGCCAGCCACCCAGATAGAGGACCACGCCTACTGCACTGAGCGCGATCATCTTGATGTACTCCGACATAAAGAACAGGGCGAACTTCATAGAGCTATATTCCGTGTTGTAGCCGCTGGTCAATTCCTGTTCGGCTTCCACCAGGTCAAAGGGCGCACGCACCAGTTCGGCGGTAGCACTGATGAGAAAGATGACGAAGCCGAGGAACTGTGGAACAATAGCCCACATGCCGGCCTGGTTGTAGACCATTTCACTGGTGCTGAAGGTGCCGGTGATCATCACTGCGCCGAGAATGGCAGTTCCCAGCGAAAGTTCATAGGAAATGAGTTGTGCGGATGAACGCAGGCCCGCCAGCAGTGCGTATTTGCTATTGCTTGCCCAGCCAGCCAGCGTGATACCATACACGCCTATCGAGGTAACCGCCATGATGTACAGGATGCCGACGTTGACTTCGGCAATTTGCAAAATGTTGCGGAACCCTTCTGGTCTAGTTTCTGGTACGGCAAAACATACCCCAGGCTCACCGAGCACGTTCCAGCACCCCAGGGGGATGACTGCCCAGATAATCAGGGCTGGAATAACGGCAAAGGCGGGGGCAAGCAGATAAACCCAGCGGTCGGCGGCGAGCGGGATGATGTCTTCTTTGAAAAAGAGTTTGACCGCATCAGCCAGGGGTTGGAAGAAGCCGCCCGGCCCGGCGCGGTTTGGCCCGATACGATTTTGGAACCGTGCCAGCAAGCGACGTTCCAGCAAGGTAAGATACGCGAAGCCAGTCGCTATGCCCATAACAACTACAAAAACCTGAACGATAAGAATAAGTATCTCCATAACACCCCTTGCATTACAGCTTGAAAAATGGCTTACCTTTTCGTTATTCTGGTTGGGGGATAAATATTTCGGCAAAGCCGAAATATTTATCCCCCCCCCTTTTTGACTCTGATGGTAAAGTCCGTCCAACCCCTGGGAGCGCAGGCGGCTCGCCTGCCC
>CAYFVX010000519.1:0-4115 GCA_964346425.1 uncultured Chloroflexaceae bacterium
ATATAGCTTCCTGCAAACGGTTCTGCGCAACGCGTGCCTGGAGCTGAACATCATAGATTTTGACTTTGTCCAGCACCGTCTCGGCATGCTCCAGAGCAAGAGCAGTCAGGCTTTCCATGTCCGCAAGATTACCACTCAGATAGGCGGCTTCTGCTGTTTCAACATACAACGAGAGTGTGAGATCGTAATACTCTTGCCAGGGGCTTATTGAGTGTTGTCCTGGAGCTGATGGATGTTCAAGCAATGCAATACCGGTCTGAAAATAGGTAAAAGCAGCTTCATAGGCCGCCGAATTTCTGGCTGCTCTGCCAGCTCGCATGTTGAGATGGATGATCCTATCCCAATCCTGTTGGCTCGCAATCAAAGAACGTCCTGCGTTCAATTGATTGACAACATCAAAAAGCTGGTCGCTTCGTTCGTGTTCTGCCTCCGTCAAGGCTTCCCGCAACAATTGCCCGATGTGCCAGTGGATAGCCTGGTTCTCATCTGCTGGCATCAGCGAGTACACCGCCTGATGGACACGATCATGCGCAAATTTGTAGACAACTTTTTTCCCATCTACTGCATCTGGCACATCAAGGACCATAAGCTTGTAGCCTTGTCCAACCGGAAGCAAGAACCCTTCCTTCAATGACCCTTCAAGGATGCGTGCTGTTTCGACTGCTGTGTGCTCACAAATCTGAGCCAGTGTTGCCAGATCAAAATGATTACCGATGCAGGCTGCCAGTTTGAGCACTTCCTGGCTCTCCGGACTCAACTGACGCATCTTGTCGGTCATTAAATCCACCACATTATCAGTTATCTCACGTGCCTGAATATGCTCAAGGCTCCACACCCACCGGGACGTCTCATAGTTGAACGTGACCAGTCCTTCGCCATGCAGCGATTTCAAAAATTCATTGAGGAAGAATGGATTGCCACCGGTTTTGCTCATCAATAAGTCCGCCAGCGAACGGCCTGTGTCATAGTCACAGGAGAGCGTTTCCATAACCAGGCGAACCACGCCTTTGACCTCCAGCGGAGCAAGGAGGAGCATGTTCAATGTTGTGCCAGCTTGCTTAATGGCGTCAATGGTCAACTGAAGTGGGTGACCTGCATCTATCTCTGTATCGCGGTAGGTGCCGATAATCAAGAGATAGTCGCTCTCGGCGTCAGTGGTCAGTTGTTCCAGGAGGCGGAGTGAAGCCTGGTCTGCCCACTGCAGATCATCCAGAAAAACCACAAGCGGATGTTCAGGACGAGCGAAGACCTGAACAAACCGTTGAAAAACCAGATTGAAACGATGATGAGCTTCCGTCGGGCCAAGCATGGGGACGGGAGGTTGCGGACCGATAATCAACTCAAGTTCAGGCAGTACATCGAGAATGACCTGACCATTTGGGCCTACTGCATCCATAATGCTTGCACGGTATGCTTCTATTGCTTCCTCGCTTTCGGAGAGCAAAAACTGCACCAGCGTGCGGCACGCCTGGATAACGGCAGAGTAGGGGATATTGCGCTGCAGTTGCTCAAACTTGCCGGTAATATAATATCCGCGCTGCCGTGTGACGGGCTTGTATACCTCCTGCGCAAGGGCAGATTTGCCAATACCTGGGTCCCCTGAAATCAGCAATACTTCACTGCTTCCAGTACTGATACGGTCAAAAGCTGCCAGAACCGTCGCTATTTCTTGTTCACGACCATAGAGTTTCTGGGGAATAAGAAATTGATCGGACACATCGTTCTGGCCGATTGAAAAAGGTTCAATCTGTCCGTGTTCTTCCCACTGATGCAGGCATCGTTCCAGGTCTGTTTTGAGACCATATGTTGATTGATAGCGTTCTTCCGCATTTTTTGCCATCAGTTTCGTAACAATGTCAGAGAGCATCCGCGGAATAGCAGGTTGACGTTCAACCGGGGGGACAGGCTTTCGTGCAATGTGGCTATGCACCAGTTCAAGGGCATCATCTCCCCAAAAAGGTACGTCGCCCACCAGCAACTCGTAGAAGGTAACGCCAAGCGAGTAGAGATCGGTGCGATAATCCAGCGTTGTGTTCATGCGGCCTGTTTGTTCTGGCGAGATGTATGCCAACGTTCCCTCCAGATTGTCGGTATTGACAAATGTCAGGGTCTCACGTGGCAACACGGAGGCTATGCCAAAATCTATTATTTTGACCTGATTGGTTGCAGCATTATAGACGATGTTCGAGGGATTGATGTCACGGTGGATGATATGCTGTTGATGGATTTGCCCCAGAATGTCGGTAAGCGTGATAGCCAGCCGTAAAAATTCCTCAACGGTAAGACGGCCTGCACAACCCAGGTGAGTTAATGATTCACCACCAAAATCTTCCAGTATCATCATCAGGTGACCCTGATGGGTTTCCAGTCCATAGACAGTAGGAGCACCTGGTATATTTAGTTCGTGTAGTATCTCATATTCACGGGTAAACCAACCGATGTACTCAGGAGCGGGATCAGGCTCTTTGAGGACTTTGAGAATGACCGGGAGATTATCCTGAGCGCGTCGCGCCCGATAGATAAGCGAATTGGCACTTTCGTGAATGGTTGCTTGTATATTGTAGTTCATACCAATAGCAGACCTGAAGTGATTGGTTTGTTGCTGTGTCATGTTTTTTTCAAAGCCCTTTCCGCATTATTGTCCAGAAATCCCCCACAGTTTTTAAGCAAGGATAGGAGAACTGGACAAAAAGCTGGCTACGCTCGTAAATGTTGTGGTATGAGAAATTATTGAAAGGCTTCATTCCCATACATTAGTGTACCACGAACAGGCGAATGAGTTCGAGCATTCTGAAGGGAATTCAAGTCAACAAATGGTTAAGTTTTGGTTGAGAAAGGGGTGTCAATTTTCAGTTCAACTCGCGCAGCTCGCGCAATCTCTGCGCATCAAATGGATTTTGCCCGGCTTCCAACGCGGCGATCCAGGCATTCAGCCTGGCTTGATTGCCGCTCCCGTTTTCGCGTGCATAGGTCAGGTCTTCGATTGCACCTGCATAATCTCCCTGCAACGCCCGTGCAACCCCGCGGCTTTCGCGAATGTTCCCATTTTGCGGAGCCAGCCGTACCGCATGATTGCATGCCGCCAGGATTGCCTCCGACGACTGGTTCCAGAGACTGCCCCACCAGCAGAGGTTGTTCCATGCGCTGGCGGATATTTTCGCCGGGGCATGGGTGTGTATCTTATCAAAGCGAGCCTGTGCATCCTGGATATCTCCCTGCCTGGCAAGCTCTTCGCCATCTGTAAGGAGCTTTTCCGCAGCCAGTTGCCAGGCTTCTTGCTGCGGCTCAAGGATCAATGTGGGAGAATACGTTTTTGCCTCCTGGAATTTTGTTATCGCTTCCTGCACATTTCCCTCTTGCGCCAGTTCGCGCCCATATTCATACAGAGCCACGGCATACAGATGGTGTGCTCGTGTCTGCGGATCAAGTTTGAGCGATGGACTATAGCTCTTTGCTCGCCTAAAGAGCCTGGTTGCTTCCTCAATATCACCCTGACGTGCCAGGGCCACGGCCTGTGTTTGCAATGCTTCCCCGGCCAGTCGGTTTGCCTCTTGCTCTGGATTGATGCGCAATGAAGGATTATGCACGATGGCATGCCTGAACATGTCGCTGGCGGCTACAATATCCTCGTCTCGCGCAAGGTCCTGCCCCTTTTGCAGCAGCTTTCAGCCAGCAGGTTATGCGCCAGCGCAGCCGGCTCAATCTGTGCTGTCGGATCCAGGGCAAGCACGCGGCTAAACACCCTGGTTGCCTGCTGCTTGTCAGTGGAGTTGTATCGGGCGATGAATCGGGAGGAAGAGGAAGCGCAGTCAGCAACTCATCGAGAAACCGCCGCCGCAGAGCCACGTCATTGCAGAGCGTATAGAGTTCTTCAAACTGGTCAATCACCAGGAGCAACCGTTTTGCTCGCGGATGCTGCTCCAGAATCTGTGCAACCATTTCTGCAATGGTGGGAGAGTCTTTGGAACCTGGAAGCAGGGCAACAGCCGAATCCGAGTCAAGAGCAACGTTATCAGCAGCAGGATTTCCATTACTTGCAAGGGGATTTGCTACTTTCCCATTGCCTGGACTTTGTCCATTTGCGCAAATGGACGAAACGATGTATTCGGCAGAAC
>CAYFVX010000520.1:0-4114 GCA_964346425.1 uncultured Chloroflexaceae bacterium
GCCTGGGCCTACGATTTCGAGCGACTGGTGCTGCTCTCCACCCCGCTCAAATTGCAAGGCGACTGGCGCGTATATCTGTTGCCGCTGCTGCGCCATGTGGTGCCGTGGTATTATCCGCTGCAAGAAGCCGATTTCAACGACCCCTTTGTGCAAAAGCGGCTGCACGATTTTGCCCCGCCCGATACCGACCTGTCTGACCCCGTCGTGCAGCAGCACATCCGCCACACCGTCAGGATACCCCTCGGTGCGGTGGATGAGCTACGCAAGACGCTCCGCTATGCCCGCCGCCGTGTGCCACTGGTGACAATACCCACCCTGATCATGCATGGGCGCGAGGATGTCATCGCGCCAACCTTCAGTGCCGAGGAGTTGCACCAGCGGCTTGGCAGTCGGGTGAAAGAGCTGGTCTGGTGGGACAATACCGCGCACCATCTGCTCGAAGTAGGCCCCCATCGCGAGCAAATATATCAGCGCATTGCGGCGTTTCTCGCTTCACTGCGTCACCAGCGGTAAATACACACTATTCCACGCCGTCACCTCCACCTCGCGTGAGGCGGTCACGCTGCCCAGATGGTTGGCCGCGGTGAGCGAGACCTCTTTCGTGCCGCCGTCTTCCCAGATGTAGGTCGCTTTCGGTGTCCCCTGCCCCGCCTGCGGCGGTGGCGACCAGCGGTAATCCAGCAGCGTCGCGCTGGTGGGGACGACCGTCGCCTGGAAGAGGTAAGCACGGTTCGCCTCGCCCGTTGTGGGGCCGTCAATTTCCACCGTTTGCAAACGTATGCCCAGCGAAATCGCGTGCGTCTGCGTGATGCGGCCCCCGCTGTTCACCACCATCACCTCCACCTGCTTCACCCCATCCGCGTCCCACGCCACCGCAAACGTGTCGCTGATGCCCGCGGTGCGCACAACCGGCGGGTAGCCGCTTGCCTGCCAGATGTAGACCAGCGGCACCGACGTGATGGAGCGCGTAACCACCTCCTGTTGCTGCATGAAGCCATCACTCTCTACGCGATCTTGCGCGGAGCTTTGCGCTCTTTGCGCCTTTGCGGTTCCATCTGCCCGGCCGTTCCCGCCAGCATTCAGCGCGTAGGGGCCATAGAACGTATCGCTCACTGGCAGTGTGGCGGTCAGCGGATGCACCGTCGCCGTAATTGTGATGCTCTGCTTCACCTCGCCGGTCGCGGGACCTTCCGGTTGTACCGTCTCTGGCGGCGATTGGGCAGCAGAGGGGGCTACATACACCTGCATGGTGCGTGTGATCGTGTTGGCGGCATTCGCTACCGTCAGCGTGACCGTTCTGGTGCCGGGCATGGCCCAGGCAAAAATGTGGCTCGCCGTGACGTTGTCGGTCTGGCGCACCAGCGGTTGGTGGTCGTCAGACTGCCAGTTTGTGGTCAGCGGTCGCGTGGCGAACGGGGGCGTCACCTGCGCGTGCAGGTGATAGGGCGCGTTGACAACCCCGACTGGCGAGCCGTCCAGGTGAACCGCCTGCGGTGGGGCCAGCATATTCGTGATGGTGTGCGTCGTGCTAATCACCGGGAAATTCGCCGCGGTGAGCGTGATGACGCGCGTACCCGGCGTGGTCCAGTGGTAGGTTGCCTGGTCTGTGCCCTGCCCCTGCAGTGGCGCAGGCTCCCAGCGGTAGCGCGAGACCACCGCGGCGGCTGGTGTGGCAGTGGCGGTGAAAACGGCGTTTTGCCCCAGCACCACCTGCACGGGTGCGTGGATCTGCACCGCCGTGGGCGGCCCCCCCACCTGCACGCGGTGCGTGCTGCTCACCACTCCCCATGCATTCGCTGCTGTCAGCGTGATGACCTGTGTGCCGGGTGTCTCCCACTGGTAGCTGGCAGTTGGTAATCCCTGCCCGCGTAGCGGTGCTGGCTCCCAGACATAGCTGGAGATGAGCGCATCGGTCGGCGTCACGATGGCGGTCAGCCCAACCGTTGCACTCAGTTCTGCGGTTGCTGGCCCCTGGATATGCACCTGCTCCGGCGGTCGGAAAATCGTAATCGTATGGCTGCGGACCTGCCGTTCGGTACCATGCTCTGCAACGAGCGTGACCGTTTTGTTGCCCGGCGTTTTCCAGGAGAACGTCATCACGTCACTGGAACCGCCATTCGGATGCACCACGGAGTCATGCTCACTTGCCTGCCAGGTGTAGGTCACGTCTCCATCCTCTGCGAACCCGATACTTTCGGCGGTGAAGGTGTACGTTGTGGCGACCTTCCCCTGCAGCGGGCCTTGCAGCGTCAGGGAGACCGGCCGCAGAACCACGAGCCGGTCCGCACCCGCCACATACACCAGACCATCAACCACCTGTACCATCTCCGCGTCAAAAGGCAACGCAGAGCGCATCAACTGCTGCGGCGCAGCGGGGTCGCGCACGTCTATGATCTGCAAGCCACCAGCCGCAACATACGCGATGCTGCCCGCCACATGTACATCCCTGACATAGCCATCCGTGGCAAAGCTGCCAAGCAGCGTGGGTGCGGTGGGGGCACTGACATCTATGACTAGCAACGTTCGACCAGCCACAACATACGCGGTGCTGCCCACCACCTGCACATCCGTGGCATCGTCATCCGTGGCAAAGCTGCCGAGCAGTGTGGGTGTGGTAGGGTCGCTCACATCTATGATCTGCAAACCTTCTTCATCAGCCGTGACATACGCAATGCTGCCCTCCACCTGCACATCCCAGGCAAAATCATCCGTGGCAAAGCTGCCGAGCAGTGTGGGTGTGGTAGGGTCGCTCACGTCTATGACCAGCAATGCACGACCAGCCGCGACATACGCGGTGCTACCCACTACCTGCACAGCCCTGACATCATTATCAGACCGGATCCAGTCACCGAGTAGCGTGGGTACGGCGGGATTGCTGATGTCTATTACCTGTAAGCCAGCTTCTTCATCAGCACCGACATATGCGATATTCCCCACCACCTGCACAGTTCTGGCATAGTCAGGGGTGACATAGCTCCCAAAGAGTGCGGGGGCCGTTGCGTCGCTGATATCTCCTATTCCCAGACCATGCGAGGTAGTCATATATACGTTCTCTGCCTGCACATGCATGCTCGTGATGTATCTCAGTGACGGATACCCCCCATGTTTTTGTGGGGCAACAAGGTTGCTGACATCTATGACCTGCAAACCAGCCTCCCCATTGGCGATATACGCGGTATTGCCCTCCACCTGCACATCCCTTGCATCAAGATCAGTCGTTTCATAGCTGCCAAGCAGCGTGATCGAGGTGGGGTCGCTGATGTCTAATATCTGCAAGCCACCAGGAGAGAAAACATTATAGGAGGGCTGCGGCTTGGTAGCCATCGCGACATACGCCGTGCTCCCCACCACTTGCACAGCATGCGCATACCCAGGCGTTTCATAGCTACTGAGCAGCGTGGGGGTCGCAGGGTTGCTCACATCGTAGACGTGTACATAATAGTCGGAGGATGGAGTGCCATAACTCATCCCTCCAGGATTATGCTCACCTACCACAATGGCACGTGTTCCTGCAACAACCACATTGAGGTATTTTTGATAAGGAGGGTTCCTCCCGACAGGCGGACCAAGCAAGGGATGATCCATCTCGTCTGCGGTTGTCTCTGATAGTTCCACCGGGGGTATCGTCGCCACGAGCACCGGCGCAGCGGGATTACTGACATCTATCACCTGCAAACCCGCATCATCAGCCGCGACACACGCGGTGCTACCCGCCACATGCACAGCCGTGGCATCATCATTCGTGGCAAAGCTGCCGAGCAGTGTGGGCGCAGTGGGGTTGCTCGCGTCTATGATCTGCAAACCAGCATAGTCAGCCGCAACATACGCCGTGCTGCCCACCACATGTACAGCCCTGGCAGCACCATCTGTGTCAAAGCTGCTGAACAACGTAGGGATTTCAGGGTTACTCACATCTACCATCTGCAAACCTGTCGTACCAGTCGCGACATACAGCGTGTTGCCTGCCAGCTCCACATCCTCTACCTCCGCCGGCATCGCCACGCGCAAGAGTAGCCTGGGATGCGCAAGAGTCTGGATATCCAGGATGCTCACCGACCTGCCTTCGACAACATAGGCAAAGGAACCTTCCACAGTAACATGTGTTGATTCGGAG
>CAYFVX010000521.1:0-4108 GCA_964346425.1 uncultured Chloroflexaceae bacterium
CCCCGCGTGGCTTCCACCTTATCCCAGCGTATCCCATTGTAGCGAACCCAGGACGCGCCCATCTTTGCGGCTTTTGACGCGTTTGATTTTGCCGTGCCTTCTGCAATTTCCACGCCAAACAGCGAGGGCGAGCCAGGCAGTTGTCTATCCGCAACAACAGTGGACATAGGCGAAGGGGTCGGTTGAGCATTGGCAGGCACAGTGGGTTCGGCAGAAGCAGTAGGTTCAGCCGGGGCAACCGCTTGCTGACCATCCCGCACTTCTGTGCCGAGCAAGCCCAGCAACACACGATATTCGCCGCTATTTTCCGGGTGCCATTCAAACCGTGCCCGTTCAAACCACTGCGTCAGATAGGGTTGACCATCCGCCGGGTTTATCTCTACCTGTGCCTCGGTGAGCGGCAACCCAAAGAGGGCAAGGCTTCTGCCATACGCATCTAGCCGTTCATCGAGCAAGCCATGCGTCTCCCAGTAGGTCTTGAAGCCATATTCGCCTGGTTGCTGGTCGCAGACATTATGGCCCGTTTCTGCAAACCAGAGACAGCCATCCTTTGGGCCAGCTTCGCGACCTTCAAGCAAGGGGTCGCGCCCAAGCTGGGCCAATCGTTCGGCACCCATGCGACCAAGCAGGGTGTCATAGGGTGGCTGATTTTCCGGGTGTGCCTCCAACCGATTGCGCTCGGTCCATTGGGTAAAAATAGTCTGGTTGAGTTCATTGCTCCATTCATCCTGGGCCGGCGCAAGCGGGTAGCCAAAAACGGATAAGCTGCCCTGTGATTGCCAGTAATCGGCAAACGTCTCATGCAGGCAGGCGGAAACATCCGGCTGTTCCGGAAAACAGATTTCCTGGGCTTGCACCGGAGAAGCGGGAAGAGCATGAGCCAGGAGCGAAAGAAGGAACAAAACAAAGATGCCCAGAGACAAAAAACGACGCATAGAACAGAACCTCTTTTGGAATGGTGTGAACGATTCAAAGAGATGAGGGGAGGGAAAACACTATCTTCCGCAACCGGGTTGTACCGAAAGGAAATGTGAGAAAACAGCATTCCCACGCCATTCAAAAATGGTGGAGCATGCTCCAGCCGAAGCTGCGAACATACTCCACCAGTGAGCTACTCAATAAGCAACCAGGCGCATGTTATTCAGAACGCTCTGCCAGCGGTGTATACGGCACATTCAGCGAGCCAATATACTCCGCGCCCGGTCGAATGAGGCGGTTATCACTCAACTGTTCATACACGTGGGCCGTCCAGCCAGAGACACGGCTGATAGCAAAGAGTGGTGTGAAGATTTCGATAGGCACTCCCGACGTATAGTACAGTGAAGCGGAATAGAAATCCACATTAACCGGCAAGTCTCGATGTTGCTGCATATACTCGCGAACACGCTCACTAATTTGATACCAACGGGTATCACCGCTATCTTCAGCAACCTGGCGCGAGAGGTCTTGCAGCCAACTGGCTCGCGGGTCGTTCACTTTATACACGCGATGCCCAAAGCCAGGGATTTTCTTCTTCGCAGACAACGCACCACGCATATACTGCTCAACCCGATCCACATCGCCAATTTCTAACAAAGTGCGCATAACCTCTTCATTGGCACCACCATGTAGCGAGCCTTTGAGAGTCCCAACCGCTGAAACAACCGCGCTATGCAGATTGGAGAGCGTGCTGACCGTTACCCGAGCAGCAAAAGTGCTGGCATTGAGACCGTGGTCTGCATGCAGGATTAACGCGATGTCGAGCATACGCGCTGCGGTCTCAGAGGGCTCTTTCCCCGTGAGCATGTAGAGAAAATTTGCGCTATGGCTCAGGTCCTCGCGTGGCATGATGGGCCACATACCTTTACGGATGCGGTCCCAGGCCGCCACCATCGTCGGCATAGACGCTGTCACGCGAATAGATTTGCTGACATTCGATTCCAGTGAATTATCGGCAAACTGTGCCTCTGCTTCATCAAAGGGACCAAGCGCAGAGACTGCCGTCCGCAATGCAGACATCGGAGAGGTTGTTTTGGGCAAAGCAAAGAGAATAGAAATAATGGGGTCTGGCAACTTCCGGTTGTCAACAAATTTTTGCTTGAACCGCTCAAGCTGGCTCTGATTGGGCAATTTGCCATACCATAACAAAGCGGTCGTCTCTTCAAAGGTTGATTTTTCCGCCAGTTCGTTAATATCAATTCCACGATAGAACAGACGTCCGTTTTGACCATCTACATAACTGATAGCAGTTTGTGCCGCAACAACACCCTGAAGACCCTTCGTTGAAGTAGTTTTCTCGCCTTCGATTGCACCCATAGAGTGATTCCTTCCTCGTAATCATTATTCATGTCAACCCTGACTGATAACGGAACAAAGCAATCAGCAATCGCATCCCATACCTGATCGGTTGCCGGGCTGGTTGCTGATAGCCTGGATGTAATAGTATCTTCCCTCTATTATAAGAGATAAAGAAAGATATGACTATTCAGAAAATAGTATGCGATAGAGTATACGGCTGCAAGTTACAAACGAGTTTTCTTTCATAACTACCTGATACATCAACATCCTGCACGTAGATCGCGCACGAATGAAACGGCATGTGCAACCATTTGCGCTGGGGGAGATTGGTCAAGCCGATTGATCAACGCACTGCCAACAATAGCACCATCTGCTATTGAACCGACCTGAGCGACATGTTCAGCCGTGCTAATCCCAAACCCAACAACCAGCGGAAGATTCGTGTAGCGGCGCACACGGCGCAAAAAATCGCCCAGGCCAGCGGACAACGTTGTTCTTGCCCCCGTAACTCCTGTGAGCGAGACGCAATACAAAAATCCACTTGCATACTCAACAATATGTGCAATCCGTTCTTCGGAAGTGGTCGGAGCAACAAACATAATCACATCCAGGTCATACCTATCGGCCGCCCGACGCAATTCGCCCACTTCTTCTGGGGGAACATCTGGCACAATCCAACCATCACCACCCGCCGCGGACAGTTGCGCACAAGCCCGATCTATACCATATTGTACCAGAGGATTGGAATATCCCATCAAGAGCAAAGGAGCCTGAACTCCCATTTCACGCAATTGAGCGACAGTTTCCAGACAAAAAGAAAACCGTATGCCATTGGCAAGTGCCTGCTGTGCAGCCCGCTGAATACTGGCCCCATCAGCCATCGGATCAGAAAATGGGATACCCAGCTCAAACATATCCGCGCCAGCCTGCTCCAACGCAGGCACCAACTGCAAGACGCTTTCGCGTGTCGGAAATCCAATCATCAAGTAGGGCATCAAAGCTGTGCGTCCAGCAGATTGAAGCCGCAAGAATGTTTCACGAATACAACTCATGCCCGGTGTCCTCCTCTGATAGGCACTTGTTTCTCCTGAATTTGTACAACAGTATGAAAGAGTTGTCAAAAAGGCAAGAGAGTCAGCATTCCGTAATTGAAAAACCTCGCACGGTATGGTAAACTTAAAACACTGAGTAGCCAGTCCCAAACGAACCAGCAGCGAACTTGAAAGGAAACAGACGTTGAGTGATACTGATGATGCTATGCCTACGGTGATGATTGTTGAGGACGATCCGGCAATACGTCGCCTGTATAGTTTTCTTTTGACCAACAGCGGCTACAACGTCGTTGAAGCCGAGGATGGTCAGGCTGCCCTTGAACAGTATACTGCTGAACCGTGCGATCTGATTATCACTGATATGAATATGCCGCGCATGGGAGGAATGGATCTGGTGAAAGAATTACGTGCGCGGAATTACAAAGTTCATGTCATTATGGTCACAGCGTATGGTACCGCAGATACTGAGCGAATGGCATTTCGGCTTGGAGCAAACGAATATATTGCCAAACCTTTCGACTTTGAGGAACTAGAAGGCAGAGTACGAGCTTTTTTTGAAAATCAGTAGATTTTTGCCAGCACTTTGATTTTATCAGATTACTCGTAAATCTTAACAATCACTGCATACATCATCCCAGGCTGGTCTTCCTGCCGCAAGTTGTCACTGGAAAGATCGGGTGAAACAGCAACCTGCGGCAGGGTCTAGGCGCGATACTCTGTCTTCCTCACCCCGTTTCTCTCTGCTTCATTCCCTGGCATGACCAGACGTAATCCGCGGT
>CAYFVX010000522.1:0-4107 GCA_964346425.1 uncultured Chloroflexaceae bacterium
AGGCGAAATTTTGACAGAGTATACCTTCCGTGCAGTTATCACCTCACCGTTGTCCAATCCTGGAACCATTACCTATATCTGGCAAGTGGATGGTAAGGAAGTCATGCAAAAGCAAAGCAATCGCCTGTCCGACACGCTGACGTGGCAGTGGGATATGCCGGGCAAAGCGACGGTTTCAGTTGTAGCAAAAAATGCACAGGGAAGCGTGACTTCCAGGGTCACGCTTACACTGCATGCTCCTGCCAATGTGCTTTGGTGCGATGCAAATAGAGTGTTTTATGTGGGCACGAAGAAATTAGACATCTCAGGTAAACCGTACAAGGTTTTGGGTTTTCTCTATGACAAGGCGGAGCAGTATGTTTCGCTTCAGAAATTGTCTCGCGACATCCACCAGCGTAACCCTGATCCGCATGATGTCAAGTCGTTACAGCGATGTAAGTCTCGACTCAGTAGCGTACTCGAACAGGAATATGTGTTTATTCACTCTGAGCGACGGGGTTATCGCCTGTCTCGCAAAGGAACAATTCGTGATACGAAAGATATTTCCAGATGAACATGCACAACCGAAAGGACACCCTATGCCCTCCAAACGGGACAAAATCCGCAAACTGAGTGAGCAGACCTTCACCGGGCGCGAGGCCGAGCTTGCGCTCTTCCGCTCGCTGCTGCCGCTGGAACGCACGCAGGCCATAGATATTCTCGTCGTCCACGGCATTGGTGGGATGGGCAAGGGCCGCCTGCTCGACCAGTGCCAGCAGATTGCCGCCGCCGATGGCATCCCCACACCGCGCGGATTGACCCGCAGGTGCAGGCGACGAACTACAGCTTCCTGACCGGCGGGGGTGCGGGACTGGATGATGTTGATGCGGGAGAGTATCACGGATGCGCAGGAGCCTGCATTGAACTATGAGCGTGACATCATTCGGCGGGCGGCGGCGTTGATAGATGAGGATGGCATCACGCCACAGGAGCGGGTCAAGATCATCGAGGCGAATGAGACGGAAGCCCACCTGAACATCAGGTATCAGGCAGGTGTGGATAAGGGCCGTGCGGAAGGGAGAGCGGAAGGAAGAGCGGAAGGAAGAGCGGGGAGAGCGGACTGTGATAGATGGCTTTCCGGGCAGGTTTAACGCAGAGGCGCAGAGGTGCAGAGGCGCAGAGAACCGATACCAACGAAGTCCGCCAGCGAGCGGACCTTACAGGGATGGTCAAATGCCAGAATGGGAGACGAAGTGCGGGGTATTGAAGGCGACCAGTCGCCCTCAAAGCGACAGTCAGGGCGGCAAGTGGTGAAGGCGACCAGTCGCCCCCAATGCCTGGTTATCCCAGAGCGCATTGCAATCGCTCGTTACTCGTCACTCGTCACTCGTCACTCGTCACTGGCAACAGGAGCGTAGAAGCGTTGTATCATCAGGAGAGAACCAATGACCGAAACACCAGATGACATCCAGCAGCAAATAGCCGAGCTTGAGGCAGAACTGGCAGCCGCAACATCAGCTACAGGCAGGCGAGTGCTCGAACGCGAGCTTGCCGCCCTCCGCGCACAGCAACCCGCCCCTGCCGCGCAGCATATCCATGCGGGTGGCACCATCAGCCACGTGGAGCAGACTTATCGGGAAGGCGACGAGGTGCAGGGCGAGGTTCAAGTCGCCGACACTGCCACCCTCTACGGCCCCGCCGTCGGCGTCAACCTGGGCACCATCATCTACGGGCGCGACCCCAGAGAGGAAGAGCGGCAACAACTGGTCAACTACCTCAAAGCTCTGTCGGGCAAGCTCGCGTCTCTCCCGCTACGTGGGATAGATGAGCAACTGCATCAGCGCGGCGAGGGCGTTGATCTCCCTGCGGTGTATACGATGCTTGCGACGAATGCACGGATCGAGGTTGCCAGCGGCACGAAAAAAGACCTGCGTGACTATTTTGATAAGAACGATAATGACCAGCTCAAGCGAGCATATGACCCGGACTATGTTTTGCCTACAGATGCGGTGTGGGTGCATCAGGTGCAGGATGGGCAGACTGCGCGACCTGATACGAAGGACCCTCCGCTCCGTCTGCTGCGAGCACTCCTGGCAACAGAAGCCGTCCATCAGCATCGCTGGCTCGTGCTGCTTGGTCCGCCAGGTGGCGGCAAGTCTACCTTTGTGCGCTATCTGGCATGGGCATTGGCGCAGCGCGGTCTTGATCGCCTGAACGACGAAATCACGTTGTATGGATGGGACGCGGAACGACGTATCCTGCCGGTGGTGCTCCCACTCCGCACGCTTGCGGGGCGATTGGCCGGGCTGCCAGAGCCACGATGGGAATCGACGGTTTCGGCGGCTCTGCAAGCAGCGATGGCGCAGTGCGACTATGACGAGACCGATGCTATCGGGTTGCTGCGCGAGTCGTTGCGGCGAGGAGTAGCTCTGCTCCTCTTCGATGGTCTCGATGAGGTGCCGATAGAAGCCACGGAAGGGACCGCCAATCGTCTGACGACGCTGCAAGCCGTGCGCTCGTTTACGCGGCTCTATCGCGACGCGCTCGTTGTCGTTACCTGCCGCACACGGGCGTTTGCGGACGACCTGCGCGAATGCCTGGGCTGGAGGGTTGAGGAACTGGCTCCGTTTACAATGGGGCAGGTGCGCCATTTCGTGCTTGCGTGGTACCGCGAACTGGCAGCCAAAACCGACCTGACCAGAGGACAGGCAGAGCAAATAGGGGCGAACCTTATCGCTGCGCTCGACGCGAACGACCAGCGCAGCAAGAAATTGCGCGAGATGGCAGGCACGCCGTTACTGCTCACGATGATGTCCCTGGTACTCTACAATAAAGGCGAACTACCACGGGATCGCCCGCATCTCTACGAAGCGATTCTCGAACTGTTGCTTGGGCAGTGGGACCGGGTGAAGTACCAGGACGAAGAGCACCGCCTGATGGACCTGGGCGAAGCTATCGGGCGACCTGACTGGACCACCCGCCACATTCGCCCACTGCTGGACCAGCTTTCGTATGAAGCACACGCGACGGCCACATCCGCGGATGGGCGCGGACGGTTGGAACGTGGGCGTATCTTTGTGTCATTGTACGATTTCCTGGTCAACGCCGGGATGACGGGGGAAGACGCAGGACGAGGCACGCATTGCTTTCTCGACTACATCAACCAGCGTAGCGGGTTGCTGTTGCCCGATGGATCGGAATCCTATGCATTCGCCCACCTGACGTTGCAGGAGCATTGTGCGGGGCGGCATATCGCGCTGAACAGTGACAACCCGATAGCCCTGGTGATGCAGCACCGTGCAGATGACCGCTGGCGCGAGCCAATCTTCCTGGGGATGGGGGTAGCTCCTGCTGCCGATTTGAACGACGTCCTGGAAGAACTGCTTGACCGCGAAGAGCAAGGGCAGCCAAAGCCGACAGTCCGCTGGGACCGCGATCTCATTCTGGCGGGCGAACTGGGCGCGGACCGCGACTGGTCATATTTGCGGACACAACCGCGGGTGAAAGTGGAGCGTCTCCAACGTAGCCTGCGAGCGGGGCTGGTGACGCTCCTCAACGACCCCGCACAGCCACTCCCCGTCGCCGAGCGGGTGCGGGCTGGCAGGTTGCTGGGCGACCTGGGCGACCCGCGGTTGCTCGACCCCGCCACGGGCGACAATCAGCTTGTGCAATACGCATTTTTTAACGCAGAGGCGCAGAGGCGCAGAGAGGCAGAGAGTTGGGAAGGCTACTGGTGCTTTGTTGAAAAGGGGACGTTCTGGTTTGGCAATGACGACAAAGAGGACTTGCGTCAGATGTCGCTGCCCTACGACTTCCAGATAGGCCGTTACCCTGTGACGAATGCGGAGTATGCTCGCTTTATGGCGGATGGCGGCTACCAGGAGCAACGCTGGTGGACGGAGCAGGGGTGGAAGTACATCCAGCCGGGCGGTGGCAGGCGTGGCACGAATGAACCAGAGCGTCTCGTGCAACCCTACTCCTGGAATGAGGCAAACTGGAACCAGCCGACGCAACCGATGGTTGGACGCTGGTATGAGGCGATGGCATACTGCGCCTGGCTGACAGCACAGGGACACGCACAGGGCTGGCTCTCGCCCGACGAAGTCATCCGCTTGCCCACCTCGCTCG
>CAYFVX010000523.1:0-4102 GCA_964346425.1 uncultured Chloroflexaceae bacterium
GGCGACGTCTCCGCCGAGGTGACGGCCACCGATTTCGATGGCATGATGGAAGAGCGCACGCTGCCGCTCGATATGCCCTCGCGCTGTATCAAGAACAAAAAGATCGCCTGCCTGCTGCTGCTGGATGGGCTGGATGAAACCGGTGATGAACGTGAACGCGACTACATGCAGCGGCTCATCACCAATCTGGTGCAGGACTACCCGCACAACCGCTACCTGGTTGCCAGCCGCCCCTTTGCCGACCTCTGGCTGGCCGCCAGCTTTGACGAACGCCACCTCAGCCCGATGAATGCCGATGAAATGCAGGAACTCTTGCGCAACTGGTTTGGCGCAATGGAAAGCGACGGCAAAAGCTCGCGCCAGCAGCAGGAACGGGCAACCGACCAGGTGGCCTACCTGTGGGGCATCCTGGAGCGCAATCCGCGCCTGTTTGAGATGGCGACCAACCCGCTGCTGCTGACCAGCATGGCCCTGATGGTCTACACCGGCACCGGCCTGCCACGCGAACGCGCCAAACTCTACTACAACCTGATAGACCTGCTGCTGGAACAATGGCGCGTGCAGCAGGTGACCGGCGGGCTACCGGGCCGCCGTAGCGAACGTCCGTTGCTGTATGGTGGTGAAGAGAGCACGGAGAGCGTGCGGCGGCGGCTGCAAACGCTGGCTGCCTGGATGCAGGAGCACCAGCGACGCGAAATCCGCCTGTATGAAGCGCAGCAACACCTGCGCCCCATCTATGCCGACCTGATGACATGGCACAGCGAACAGACCGACGCCTATGTCGAACGGTTGCTGGAGTCGCTGGCCCTGGAAAGCGGACTGGTGCAACGCCGCGACGGGGGCTATAGCTTTGCGCACTACACGCTGCAAGAATACCTCACCGCCCGTGCCTGCGACCAGCGCGGCGACAGCGGACTGCACCTGCTGATGCAACAATACCAGCAACCACGCTGGCGCGAGACTATCCTGCTGGCGGTGGGCCACTGGGCAACCAGCGGTGACCCGGAACGGGCACGCCACCTGCTACAACACCTGCTGGATACGGGCGAAACGGGTGCGCTACTGCTGGCGGCAGCCGCACTGGACGACGCCGACGCCGACCGCGTGCTGGAACTCGCGCCGCTACGCACAGAGACCATCACCCGTCTGCACACCATCGCGTTCCAGCCGCCGCACTGCCCCGACCCGCGCACGCGCAACCAGGCGGGCGAACTGCTCGACCGACTGGACGGCGACCGGCGGCCCGCGCTGGACTTTACCCAGGCGGCATACTGGGCCAAACGCATCGAACCCGGCGCATTTCTGCTCGGCGATGATGAAAGTCCCAACGATAAAGAAAAGCCCGCCATCCGCTACCGCATCTTGCAGCCCTACGCACTGGCAACCTTCCCCGTCACCAACCGCCAGTACCGCGCTTTTCTTGCCGAGCTGGAACGCCAGGGGCGCAACGACGAAGCCGCACGCCGCCGACCACGTGGCTGGCCGGGCCGCAGCTATCGCGCCGGCACGGGCAATCACCCGGTCGTGAATATACGCTGGGATGACGCCACCACCTTTGCCGCCTGGCTGGATACCCACCTCAAACAGCAGGGGATCATTCCGCCGGGCGACACCATCCGCCTGCCCACCGAGCCAGAATGGGAACGTGCCGCCGCCTATCCCGTCTCAATTCCAGCCGGTGGCGACCTGGCGCAGCACCGCCGCCGCCACCCCTGGGGCAATGACTGGTACGACGCGATAGCAACCGACAACTTGACAGATACGACCGATGCGCGTACACTAAGAGCCATTCGTGCCAACACAGGAGAGAGCAACATTGGTGGCACCTCGGTCGTGGGTATCTTCCCACATGGCAGGGCCGCCTGCGGAGCCGAAGAACTGACTGGCAATGTCTGGGAATGGTGTAGCACCCAATACACGGAGAACTATACGGAGTACCCATCGCCTGAGCGATTGCAGGTGTTGACGGACGAAAAAACGGGCAGAAACAAAGTGTTCGGACTGCGCGGAGGAGCGTTCTATTCAGAACATATGTTCTCTTCCTGCGCTGCCCGCGTCGACATCGTCCACGTCATCTGCTCCGACCACTTCGGGCTGCGTGTCGCTCGTCTGTTCTCCTGAACATTTGTTTTCATGTCTTTTTGTCTTTTTGTCTTCATGTTCTCTGATATCCTTGCAGATGTTGGGGGCAAAGGCTGAAAGGCAAGAACGCACCATTCGGTGCAAAGCGATTTTTTGGGATTTTTGCCCTCTCTCGCGCCGTCAGGCGCGAAGCGATTTTTTGGAAATTTCTGGTGTCGGGAGCCCGTGTGAAAACCTATCGCAACCTGTACCATCAGGTCTACGACTTTGAAAACCTGTATGCTGCCTATGTTGCAGCCCGGCGCGGCAAACGCGAACGGTTTGCGGTTATCTGCTTTGAACAGCATGTGGAAGACCACCTGATTCGTTTGCAGAATGAGTTGCAAGCGCAGACCTACCAGCCAGGCGCGTACCGCCATTTCTATATCTTCGAGCCAAAAAAGCGCAAAATCAGTGCTGCACCTTTCCGCGACCGCGTTGTGCATCACGCACTGGTGAATATCATCGAGCCAATCTGGGAACGCAGATTTATCCACGACAGCTATGCCTGTCGCGTCGGTAAGGGGACGCACAAAGCCCTGAACCGCTGCACCGAATTTGTACGTACCCATCGCTATGTGCTGCAGTGCGACATCGCCAAGTTTTTTCCCACGATTGACCATGCCATCCTGAAAACGCTGCTGAACAACAAAATCGCCGACCCGCAAATGATGTGGCTCTGCGACCAGATTATTGATAGCGGCGTGGGCGTGCTGGATAGCGAACGAGCAAGCCGATGGTTTGCCGGCGATAACCTGTTCAGCCCATTGCGTCCACAGGGATTGCCCATAGGCAACCTGACCAGCCAGTTCTGGGCAAACGTCTACCTGAACACACTGGACCATTTTGTCAAACGTGAGTTGAAATGCCGTGCCTATGTACGCTATGCGGATGATTTTTTGCTGTTCAGCAATGAGAAGTCCACGTTGCACCACTGGCATGCTGAATTGCGAACGTTTGCTGCCGAGCAGTTGCGGCTGCATATTCATCGCGAAAAAAGCCAGGTCTACCCGACCCGCACCGGTGTCCCATTCCTGGGATTTCGACACTTCGGTAGCCACCGCCGCCTGAAACGGGACAATGTGGTACGGTTTCGCCGCCGTCTGCGCACCATGCAGGCCGACTATGCAGCCGGCAATGCTTCGCGCAAACAGATAGGACACAGTATCCAGAGCTGGTGTTCGCACGCGGCCCACGGCAATACCTATCGTCTGCGCAACCAGCTTCTTCGACAGGCGACCTTTGCGCTCTAAGCCATGCAAGAAGCACCCATTTTCCCGAAAACCTACGACCTGTTGTGCTGGTTGCTGCCCGCAACCTTGAAATATCCCCGCGAATATCGTTACGCACTGGCACTCCGCACGCAACAGGTGGCTTTCGATTTTCATGCACTGATTGTCCAGGCGCGAAAAACGCGCAACAAACGCGACCTGCTGACGCAGGCAGATGTGAAGCTGGAGCAACTGAGGATCTATCTGCGGCTTGCCAGAGATATGGAACTGATTTCGTTGCGCCAGTATGCACATAGTTCCCACCAGGTCAGCGCAATCGGTGCGCTGTTGGGCGACTGGATCAAACGCATCGGTGGCAAACAGCAGGATTCCGCCACCAGCGTATCAACCGAAGGGACCGGCCGTTAAATCCTGCGCTGCCCGCAACGACAACGACCACAACAACTGGAACGACAACAACGGGCTGCGTGTCGCTACTCGTGCTGCTTTCCTGCCGGAAATGTGCTGTGCCGCCCTGTGCGCCGCAGTGCCGAGGCATTCAGGGGAACACGACAGGCTGGTTCCCGGTTACCTGGCAACAGGTAGCCAGATACTACTCGTCGCTGCCCCTTCCAGTACGTGCGACCCCACCGACCGTCGGGGCAGCGGTTTTGCCTCTGTTCTACCGCTGCCCCGACCGCTCCGACCACTCCCCCCGCTCCCCCTGCTCCCCCCGCTCCAACGCCCGCAACCGCTCATACACCAGCGCA
>CAYFVX010000524.1:0-4079 GCA_964346425.1 uncultured Chloroflexaceae bacterium
GCCTGGGGCAGGCGAGCCGCCTGCGCTCCCAGGAGTTGGACGGACTTTCCCATCAAAGTCCCTCAGCAGAATGTTATCGTCAGATAGATGTGGAGATAAATCAGAAGAACGAATAGAATTTACTTTCTCTGCTGTTTAAAATCTGCTATAATTTTCACAAATGTAAAAACTCACCCGTGCCTGGACAGCAGTGTGGGTGAGCCTTTGCCTCATGCTACTCAGCAATTATCCGTACTGAGTGTATTGTAGCATAGATTTGCCTGTGTTCCGTTCGTGAGAAGTGCTGATGACCCTTGTTATTGACATTGAGGCGGCTCTAAAACCTCTATTTTCGACAGGCTCCACTCCAATATACCCGCATTGGTATCAGTGCTGGCTCTTGCATGGGTTCAACATGGGTCAAAAGCTACTATCCTCAAGTGTGTCAAATTCCCTCCACTATGTACCTGTTCACATTTGGGGGAAAGAAAACGAGCCGCGCACGTCAGTAAGCGGATATTTTCCGTTCGTAAGCACATGTTGTCCGCTCCCTCACGGTCGCGGCTCGTCTGTTTGCCTCATCTCTGAACAATTTCCCCACTATCAACAAGGACAAACATTTGTTGCTTCCAACGGTCACATTATTTGGTGTAAAGTGGGATACGAAACTATACGCACGTTTATACGAAAGGAGTAGACGACAGTATGAGCCAAATTTTACAAACCGGTCAGACGGTACAGACGGAAACATCCGGGACGGATTGTGTAGTCGAGCAGTTTCTGGGAGGTGGCGGGCAGGGAGAGGTGTATCGTGCCAACGTCGGTGGGGCAGCCATGGCGTTGAAATGGTATTTTCCCAATCAGGCAACGGAAGATCAGCGCAGTGCGTTGCAGAACCTTATCAAGAGCGGTTCGCCTGATGATCGCTTTCTGTGGCCGACGGAACTTACGTCTGCACAGGATATTGGGGGGTTTGGCTATATTATGCCACTCCGCGCACCACGCTACAAGGGGATTGTTAGTCTGGTGAAAGGACGCATAGACCCGTCCTTTCGTGCGCTTGCCATTGCAGGCCGCGATCTGGCGCACAGTTTTTTGCAACTGCATAGCAAGGGGCTTTCGTACCGCGATATTTCGTTTGGGAACGTGTTTTTTGATCCAGATACGGGCGATGTGCTGATTTGCGACAATGACAATGTGGGCGTCACGGGGCAGACGGAGGCTCGTGTGCTGGGAACGCCGCGCTTTATGGCACCCGAAGTGGTGCGTGGCGAGGCGATGCCGAGTACCGAGACAGACCTCTTCTCGCTTGCAGTGTTGCTCTTCTATATGTTTATGATCCATCACCCGCTGGAAGGCGAAAAAGAGGCCAATATCCGCTGCTTTGACCTGCCAGCTATGACAAAGATTTATGGGACAGAACCGGTCTTTATTTTCGATCCTGCCGATGACTCCAACCGACCGGTGGCGGGCTATCAGGATAATGCGCTGATCTACTGGAAGATTTATCCGCAGTTTCTGCGCGATTTGTTTACGCGCTCTTTCACTGAAGGGGTGCGCGACCCGCAACATGGGCGGGTGCGGGAGAGCGAATGGCGGGCAGCGATGACGCGCCTGACGGACTCGCTCATCTACTGCGCACATTGCGGCAACGAAAATTTCTATGATGTGGAGGCGTTGAAGGCAACGGGGGGGACACCGCCCCCCTGCTGGAACTGTAAGCAGCAACTGCGCCTGCCGCCGCGCATGCGTATCGGCAAGCATGTGATTATGCTCAACCATGACACTCGTCTCTATCCCCACCACATAGACCCCAGCCGGTCGTATGATTTTTCGCAGCCTGTTGCCGAGATAACGCGCCACCCCAAAGACCCATCTATCTGGGGCTTGAAAAACCTGTCCGACAGGAAATGGAACAGTACGGTGGGAGATACGGTGAAAGAGGTTGAACCCGGACGCAGTGTGACGCTGGCGGTGGGAACCAGTATTAACTTTGGGACGAGCATTGAAGGTGAGATTCGGATGTAATGAGTTTGAACATTAAGAAAGAGAGGACACGACAATGACGAAGCGACCTGGTCGCGAACTTTCCACACGACCCCTGCATTTTATCTGGATTGCAGATTGTTCTGGTTCAATGAGTATCAATGGCAAGATCCAGGCACTCAACAATGCCATTCGTGAATCTATCCCGCATATGCAAGGGGAAGCAGAGGAAAATCCCAATGCACAGGTGCTGGTGCGGGCTCTTGCGTTTTCCAGTGGGGCACACTGGCATATTGCTACACCGACCCCGGTGGAAGATTTCAAGTGGGCAGACCTGACTACCTCGGGCATTACCGACCTGGGACGAGCACTGACGATGGTGGGGGAAGAACTGAAGAAACTTCCCGAACGCGGGTTGCCGCCGGTGCTGGTCTTGATTTCGGATGGGCAGCCAACGGACGATTTCTCCAAAGGGCTCGAGGCGATGATGGAGCACGGTTGGGGCAAGAAGGCAGTGCGCATTGCGATTGCGATTGGCGAAGATGCCGACCTGGATGTCTTGCAAAAGTTCATTGGACATCCTGAGTTCAAGCCGCTGCAGGCCAATAATCCCGAAGCTCTGGTTCGTCATATCAAGTGGGTGTCTACCGCGGTGCTGAAGTCGGCCTCCTCGCCAGCCAGTCAGCCAACTGGCGAGGCCGGTGCGCCGACTACCAACGTGCCGGTGCCTGACGCGCCCGATACCAGCAATGTCGGCGTGGATGATGTCTGGTGACTGCCATGCGGTGTTATGAAGGGAGATGTTTTCGTGAAAGAGCAAGTGAAGGACGTAGGGTGGTATGTGGCTGGTGCCAGCGTCAGGGGAGCAAACCATCAGCGCAGCAAGCTGCCCAACCAGGATGCCATCTCCTGGTTGCCTCGCTATGAAGAGCCAGATGTCAGTGGGACGCTGGTGCTGGCGTTGTCGGATGGGCATGGGGGGGCGAAGTATGTGCGTAGCAATGAAGGAGCCAGGATTGCGGTTGAGACGACAATCAGCATCCTGCACGATTTGCTGCAGAAGATGACGGCCGAATCGCAGAAAGTGGACCTGTCCGCGATAAAACGGTTGACGGAAGAGCAGGTGCCACGGCTGCTGGTGCGGGAATGGAACGAGCAGGTCAGGCAACATAGCCAGGATCATCCTTTGGAGAGGAAAGAGACCATTCCCCTGCTGGAGCGGGAAGGTCCGGCGGCCGAGGAAGCGGTGCGCAAAAACCCCACGATTGCCTATGGTGCCACTATCCTGGCGGTGATGGTTACCCCCACGTTCATTCTGTATCTGCAACTGGGCGATGGCGACATACTCGTGGTGTCGGCCGCAGGCGAGGTGCATCGTCCACTGCCCACGGATGAGCGGCTGTTTGCCAATGAAACAACCTCCTGGTGTACGCCGAATGCCTGGCGTGAGGTCCGTTGCTCGGTGCAACCTGTTGCGGATATGCCAGCAGAACACATTCCCGCGCTTATTTTGCTGGCAACCGATGGCTACAGCAACTCGTTCCAGGATGATGGAGCGTTTCGCCAGGTAGGAACGGATGTACTGGCACTGGTGCAGGAAGCGGGCATAGAGTCAGTTCAGGCCAGCATGGAAGGGTGGCTGAATGAAGCCTCGCAGGAGGGGAGCGGCGATGATATTACGCTGGGTATCATCTGTCGCAGCGATATGGTGCAGGCAATGGTGCCTGCATCATTTGCCCCGACTGATGCGCCAGCAGCAGGAGACGATACCACACACGACACTGCGGTGGGCATCGTGCCCGCGCTGGTAGCAGCAGATGAGCAGCAGGAAGAGCAGGAGTGCGAGGAGCCTGGTCAGGTGGGCGAACTTGTGGCTGACCCTGAAGGCAACGAAGAACAGGAAAGCGCGGCAGCGCAGGTAGACGACGAGCAGGAACAGGCGGAGCAGCCTGCCGCTGTCGCTGTGGCTACCGATGACAACGACGACGCGGCAGCGCAGGCAGACGACGAGCAGGAACAGGCGGAGCAGCCTGCCGCTGTCGTTGCGGCTGGTGATGGCGATGATGCGGAAACAGAGCAGACGGACGGGGAAACCACAAAGCCTCCTGATGCTG
>CAYFVX010000525.1:0-4078 GCA_964346425.1 uncultured Chloroflexaceae bacterium
AACTTTGATGGCTCGCACGAAGAACCACGTGTGCTACCTGCACTGATACCCAATCTCTTGCTCAATGGCGCAGCGGGTATCGCGGTCGGTATGGCAACCAACATTCCGCCACACAACCTGACGGAAGTCTGCAATGCGATTATCCGCTTGATTGATGACCCCGAAGTCTCGGTGGAAGAACTGGTCAAGATTATTCCTGGCCCGGACTTTCCCACCGGCGGGACGATCCTCGGCACCGAAGGCATTATGAATGCCTACAGTGCTGGTAAGGGGCGCATCCTGCTCCGCGCCAAAGCCCATATTGAAGAGGGCAACCGCGGCTCATTCCTGATAGTCGTCACCGAGCTGCCCTATCAGGTAAACAAAGCCCGCTTGCAAGAGCGCATTGCAGAAATGGCAAAAGACCGTAAAATAGAGGGCATCCGCGATGTGCAGGACCATTCGGACCGCTCCGGGATGCGGTTGGTTATTGTGCTCAAGCAAGATGCACAACCCAAAAAAGTCCTCAATGCGCTCTACAAGCATAGCCAGATGCAAACCACTTTCGGTGTCAACATGCTTGCGCTCACCGAGCAGGGGACCCAGCCACGCGTGCTCACGCTGAAACGCATGCTGCGTGAGTTCATCAATCATCGCCAGGAAGTTATCCGTCGCCGCACAGAATTTGAACTGGAAAAAGCTCGCGCCCGTGCGCATATCCTGGAAGGCTTGAAGATTGCCATTGACAATCTCGATGAGGTCATCCGCACCATCCGCGAATCGCGCACAGCAGAAGAAGCCCGCACCAACTTGATGACCCGCTTTGAGCTTACCCAGGTGCAGGCGCAGGCCATTCTCGATATGCAACTTCGCCGTCTGGCAGCACTGGAACGTCAGAAAATCGAAGAAGAATACCGCGCCGTTATCCAGGTAATAGCCGAGCTTGAAGACATCCTCGCCAATCCGCAAAAAATATTGCACCTGATTAAAGATGATTTGAACTATCTCAAAGAAACCTATGGCGACGCACGACGCACGCGCATTATTCCAGATGTAGATGGCGAAGTCAGTGACGAAGACCTTATCCCCGACATGTGGGTGCTTATCACCCTCACCAACCGCGGCTATATCAAGCGACAGGCAACCGATACCTACCGCACCCAGCGGCGCGGCGGGCGCGGTGTCCGCGGGATGCAGACACGTGAGCAGGATTTGCTGCGCCATATCCTGACATGCAGCACACTGGAAAGCTTGCTCTTCTTCACCGACCGCGGCAAGGTCTACCAATTGAAAGCGCACGAAGTCCCCGATGCCAGCCGCACCGCCAAAGGATTGCCCCTCATCAACCTCGTATCGCTCGAACCGGGCGAGCAGGTCACGTCGGTGCTCTCCGTCCGCGATTTCCACGATGGCGAATATCTCCTCATGGCAACCGTGCATGGCAAAATCAAGCGGACGTTGATTAAAGAATACAGTCAGGTGCGCTCCAATGGCTTGATTGCTATTGGGTTGGATGAAGGGGATGAACTTGGCTGGGTCTGTATGAGCCAGGGGTATGAAGATATCCTGATGACAACCGCGCATGGGCAGACGATACGCTTCAAGCAAGACCATGTACGGGCAATGGGGCGACCTGCTTCTGGCGTTATTGGCATCAACCTTGCCGAAAATGACCGCGTCGTCGGCATGGGGCTTGCGGATGATAAAGCCGATTTGTTGATAGTGACTTCCAGAGGGATTGGCAAACGCACCGCCGTCAGTGACTTCCCCGTCAAAGGACGCGCAACCCAGGGAGTTATCAGCATCCGCCTGCGCCAGGATGACCACGTGGCGGTTGCTAAAGTGATTAAACCTACGTCGCTCATCACCTTTGTAACGACCAATGGAGTGGTCAATCGGCAATGGGCAGATGGCATTTCACGCATCGGGCGTGCCACCCAGGGCGTGCTGGTTGTAGACCTCAACAATGGCGATTATGTGGCTGCTATGTCCTGTGAAGACCCGGAAGAAGTGGAAAAGCTGGGCATAGTGAACGAGAGTACGACCAATGGCGAAGAAAGTGAAACATTCTTCGGTATGGTAGATGTAGAATAGGAGGAGGTGCTATGAAACCCAGACCAGTGAAGCCCGGACCCGGCCAGGAATCAGTGTGGGATTACCCACGTCCGCCACGGCTCGAAGATGTTCCCCATCGTCTTCGCGTCGTCTTCAATGGCGTGACGATTGCGGACACGCAACGGGGCATGCGTATTCTCGAAACCAGTCACCCGCCAACCTACTACTTTCCGCCGGAAGATGTGCGTACAGAATATGTGCAGCGAGTGGCGGGCACAACCTTCTGTGAGTGGAAGGGAGAAGCCATCTACTACACTATCACCGTCAATGGCAAAACCGCAGAACGGGTTGCCTGGGCATACCCTCACCCACCTGACGCCTATGCTGCCGTGCAAAATTATCTCTGCTTTTATCCCGCTCCGATGGATGCCTGCTATGTGGGCGATGAGCAAGTGCAATCGCAGGCAGGCAGCTACTATGGTGGCTGGATTACCAGCATGGTCGTCGGGCCATTCAAAGGCGAACCGGGGAGCTGGGGTTGGTGATACCCTGGTTTCGGACAAGAATTTTCACCACAGGTGAACACAGATGAACACAGATATAGACAAGATAAGCCACGAAAACACCGCGTTACAGAGCTACTCAGAGACGTTCCTTTGCTCTGCCGGTCCAGTCTCCGTGTCTCTGTGTCTCTGTGGTGAGAAGATACCGTTATCAACTGAGATACCATGACATGACACCCATTTTTACTATCACCGCCCGTGACCCCCACAGCCGGGCACGCACTGGCGTCATCCAGACCGACCACGGTCCGGTGCAGACGCCGGTCTTTATGCCAGTCGGGACACGCGCAACCGTCAAATCGCTCAGCCCGGAGGAGCTGCTTGCGCATCATGTGCAGATACTGCTGGGCAACACCTACCACCTCTACCTGCAGCCCGGCCACCATCTGATAGCGCAACTGGGCGGGTTGCACCGCTTTATGCAGTGGCATGGGCCTATCCTCACCGACAGCGGTGGGTTCCAGGTCTTTTCGCTGCTCTATGGCAGTGTGGCAGACGAAATCAAAGGACGTCGCCCGACCCATCCTGGCAGTGTGGAAGGGATGGTCAAGGTGACCGAGGATGCTGTTATCTTCCGTTCCTACCTGGATGGTTCGCAGCATGTGTTCACGCCAGAAAACAGTATTGGAATACAGCACGCACTTGGGGCCGACATCATCCTGTGTTTTGACGAATTGCCGCCCTTCCGCGCTGGCTATGACTATACCGCGCAGAGTATGGAGCGCACCCATCGCTGGGAACAACGCTGTTTGCATTATCATCAGCAACAGCAAACGTCGGCCGGGCATGCACAGGTGCCTGCCCACCGGCAGGCATTGTTTGGCATTGTGCATGGCGGTGTTTTCCCAGACCTGCGCCAGGCAAGCGCGGAATATATTGGTTCGCTTGGCTTTGATGGCCTGTGCATTGGTGGCTCGCTCGGCAAGGACAAAGCGCAAATGTATGAGGTCGTAGATATGACCGTGCCACATCTGCCCGACCATCTGCCTCGTCACCTGCTTGGCGTGGGTGATGTGGATGACCTGCTCGAATGCGTGGCCCGCGGAATTGACATGTTCGACTGTGTCAGCCCCACTCGCCTGGGACGGCATGGAACTGCCATTGTGCGCAACCGGCACAACCGCTGGCGGTTGAATGTGAATAATGCCTCCCTGCGCGAAGACGAAGGGCCGTTGCAAGCAGGCTGTTCCTGCTACACCTGCCGCACCTTTTCACGAGCATATATCCATTACCTCTTTCGGGCAAAAGAGTTGTTCGGCATTCGGCTGGTGAGCCTGCACAATGTCGCGTTCTTAACCAACCTCATGGAAGAGATACGCACCAGTATTGCGGAGGGAAGGTTTGGTGAACTCTCTCGTGAGTGGCTGGGAAGTGACGATACTGGTAACCCATGAGACTCTGTTGGTAAAGTCCGGGTAGGAACCACGAATACCACGAATTGATGCGGTTGTAGAGACGTTGCATGCAACGTCTCTACAACC
>CAYFVX010000526.1:0-1096 GCA_964346425.1 uncultured Chloroflexaceae bacterium
CCGGGTCCAGGTAGTCCGGCGTGCCGTCGTTGTCGGTGTCCGGGCATGGGATGCCGGTGGCGCATTCGTATTTTGTCAGGATACCGTCGCCGTCGTCATCGGCGTCTTCGGCGGCGTCATCACTCGGCTGCAAGTAGTCGGGTGTGTTGTTGTTGTCGCTATCCTGCGCGTCGGATGGGTTGCCGTCGCCGTTGGCGTCCGGGTTTTCATCCGCGGTTGGTGTGCCGTCGCCGTCGTCATCCGAGTCCAGGTAGTCAGGAATACGGTCGCCGTCGCTGTCGGTGGCGTCGGATGGTTCACCATTGCCGTTGGCATCTGGTTGCTCGTTTTGCGTGAGGATGCCATCGCCATCGTCGTCTTCGTCACGATAGTCGGGTATGCCGTCTGCGTCGGTGTCGTCGTTGGCCGGGTTGCCGTCGCCATCCGGGTCTTCGTGCTTTGTGAGCACACCATCACCGTCGTCATCATCGTCTTTGTAGTCGGGGATGCCGTCGTTGTCGGTGTCCATCGGGTTGGCCGGGTCGTCACCGATTTCGTCAGCGGTGGGAATCCCGTCGCCATCGTCATCACTTTGCAGGTAGTCCGGCGTGCCGTCGTTGTCGGTGTCGGTTGGCCGGGTGGGGTCGTCGCCCACTTCATCCGCGGTGCTTACTCCGTCACCGTCGTCGTCGGCATCGTTGTTGTTGGTTTTGTCATCGCCGTCGGTGTTTGCGGTATCTGATTCGAGATAGTCGGGGACAGTGTCACCGTCGCTATCCGTGTTGACCGGGCTGGTTGATCCATCGCCGTCTTCGTTGGCGGTGGGGGTGCCATCGCCGTCGTCATCGTTGTCTGCCTGATTGCTGGTGCCGTCGTTATCGGTGTCTACATTGTCTGGTTCCAGGTAGTCGGGGATGGTATCGCTGTCGGTGTCGGTCGGGTTGGTGGGTGCTTTGCCCACTTCGTCTGCCGTGCTGGTGCCATCGCCGTCGTCGTCGGCATCGTTGGGGTTGGTTTGTCCATCACCGTCGCTGTCCAGATTGTCTGGTTCCAGGTAGTCAGGGATGGTATCACCGTCGGTGTCGGTCGGGTTAATGGGATCGGTGCCCACTTCGTC
>CAYFVX010000526.1:1196-4075 GCA_964346425.1 uncultured Chloroflexaceae bacterium
TCGCCATTGCGGTCTTCGGTCAGGTCGCTCAATCCGTCACCATCGGTATCGGTGAAGTTGGATTCATCAACCTGAACCTCAACCGTGACATCGTTCTGTGAGGGGACAAAGGTCCAGGTGTCAATGCCACGGTTGTTGCCAAACCCTTGCCGGGGTTCATCTGGCGTGTCCGTATCCCATGCGTGGACGCCTGTGCTGCTGTCTATGCCTTCCAGGGCACTGCGCGGGTCTGGCGGTGTGCCGTAGCAATTTGTTCCGCTTTCGTTGTTTGCACACAGGTCACTATCGTCATAGTAGACAGTATTGGGGTTGGTCAGCGTGTCGGCGGGCTGTTCTTTCCCGAGCAGACGCTCAAAGATAAAGCCGTTCTGATGGATTTCGGCATCCAGGAGGGGGAAGTGGACTTCGCCAGTTCGCAGGCGCACGCGGGCGGTATAGCTACCTGGGGGAACCTGGTCACCATTCTGGTCTGTGTCATCCCATTCCTTGCTGGCTATGCTGTCGGCGGTTGACATTCCGTTCAAGACGGCATCTTTGCCATCGCCAAATGTGCCGTTTTTATTGACGTCAATCGCGATGGTGTAGCGGGCGTTCTGCTTTTCACTCGTGTTTTTAAAGCTAAACGTGCCACCAGGAGCCGAGTTATTGCTTTCGAATGTAAGGTCAGCCGGCTCTGGCGGTGTGGTGTATTCCGGGTAGAGACTTTCCGGCAGACCCTGGTCAGGCTCGTTGAAGAAGATTTTGTGGGTGATCGTATCGCCCGCATCATCGTCGGAAGGTTTGTGGAAAATCTCTGTCTGCACCGATTTGTAGACCGGGTTGGCGGAGGCAGGATTGTCGGCATCGTCTACAAACCCTATGTTGTTGGAGAAAAAGACGAAAACGAACGGGCTGATGCCGTTGGTATTAATCTTATAGGGTGTGCCGTTGTCGGTCAGCACATAGAGCAGTGTACTGAAACTGCTATTGAAATCCCCCATATCAAAAGGCAGGTAGCGGGCAAAGACGCGGCCGGTTTTTTCTTCGCCTGCATTTTTGACCGCTACGTCCCAGGCGGTGATGTAGGTATCATCGCCGTCCTGGGCCTCCTCCCAGTCGGCTGAGCTTTTGATAGCCGGTGGAATGGTGTCTGCATATCCATCTGGGTTGTCAGGATCATTGATTTTGTCGGCATAGGGGCTGACAAAGTGGATACTCCAGATGCCTGCTTCTCCATCTGCTACGGTCACGGAACAGGTGGTGTAGGTTTTGTTCACCTCGGCGTCGCGGTCCGCAATTTGACAGTTTCTGGTAAAGGTCTCGTCCGCGGCTGCACTGGCAGGGTCAGTGCCTGGCTTGTAGAGTTCGATGCGGCCGGTTTCATTGTAATCGCCGGAGATGTCGACGACACTGGATGCCACATGGATCTCTTCGCCGGCTTCGGCGTAGGCATAGACCCAGGCCCGCATCGGGACACCCACCCATTCGTCCTCGTAATCTTGCATGTAGGGGCGGTAGGCGTCCTCGTCTGTGGTGTCAATCAGGTCTGCGCTGCCCTCGGCATGGGCAGTGCGCGGTTGAACAACAAATGGGCTGAGGGCAAGCAATAAGCACACAATAAATGCGATGGAAAAAAGGTGTTTCGGTTGGTTGTACGATGATTTTCTTCTCACGGTAGCCTCTCCTGAGTTTTACTGAATTCCTTGATTGATGAAATGGATAAATAAGGCGAATGTTGATCTACTTTCAATCGGTTATTCTGATTGGGATAGCAGATTGAACTGGTCATTTTTTTCGATACCTGCACACACGTGCGGGGCAAAATATGAGCCATGCCTTGCTTTGTGGTGCGCGGCTCTGGTTGTGTCTCGCAGTGCGTGCTGTTACGAATATTGACGGGTATCTCTCCCTCCCTTGTGGACTCTGTTGGTAAACCTGTACAACCCTGCGGGAAACACAGGCGTCTCGTTGCTCCGGGTAGGGGTTTGGCACCGCCAACCCCCATGCCCTATAAACCACCTTTACCAACAGAGTCCCTCCCTTTGCCTGCAAACAAACTCGGCTCCTCTGCGTTAGCGCATCACCACGGGTATAAAGGCGATGTGCTGCTCTTCAACCGGTTGTGGCGTGTCGTTGTCCTGGTTTGTGTTGTCCTCCGAAACATCATCATCTGCAACAGGTTCTTCCGTAACAGGTTCTTCCGTAACAGGTTCTTCCGTAACAGGTTCTTCCGTAACAGGTTCTTCTGTAACAGGTTCTTCTGCAACGGGTTCTTCTGCAACGGGTTCTTCTGCAACGGGTTCTTCTGCAACGGGTTCTTCGTCTACAGCAGGGTCGGGGGATTGTTCAGAAACGGGTGTCCCGCTATCCTGCCCGTCTCGTGGCATGCGAACCGTTTGCTCGTCGGGGTTTTCTTGCCGGGTGCGAGCATTATGGTCGTCGTCGTCGCGAACTTGCTGCTCGTTGTCATTGGTCCCGTTGTCATTGGTCTCGTTACCACTGGCACCGTCATCACTGATGTCATCATCGCGGACTGTGTTTGTATCCCCAGTGGCGTTGTTGTCGCTGGGGGTGTCATCGCCGGTCGTGTCATCAGTCGTATCGTCATCGCGGACATCGTCGTCACGCGTGTTGCCATCATTGTTGGAGGTGTCATCGCCGGTGGTGTCATCCGCGGTGTCGTCGTCGCGGACATCATCATCCGCGGTGTCGTCATCTGCGTCGTCGTCACGCTCTTCTTCAACTGCGGTCACGTTGACGGTGACGGTGGCGTCCTCATCGGAGTCGACGGTGCCATCGTTGACTTTGAAGTCGAAGGTTGCATAGTCATCGCCGTTTTCGTCTGCATCCGGCACAAACATGACCTGGTTGGACGTGTTGGAGACCGTATCACCAGCGTT
>CAYFVX010000527.1:0-4072 GCA_964346425.1 uncultured Chloroflexaceae bacterium
GGAAGTGATGAACTGGGCAGACCAGCTCTTGCTTGCCCTGGAATACTTGCATACGCGCACTCCGCCGGTCATCCATCGCGACATCAAACCGCACAATATCAAACTTACCCCGGAAGGACAAATTGTCTTGCTGGACTTTGGGCTGGCAAAAGATATGCAAACCGTCGCGCAGAACACCGCAAGTATTCTGGGCTATACCCCGCAATATGCTCCACTGGAACAAATTCAGGGCACAGGAACCGAATCACGCAGTGATCTCTACGCGCTCGCAGCCACGCTCTACTACCTGCTCACAGGAACGTTGCCGTCCAATGCAATGGAGCGTGCGCTGGCAATCACCAAACGCATGCCAGACCCGCTGCGCCCTCCCTATGAATGTAACCCGAACATCCCGGAAGAAACAAGCGAAGTGCTGCAACAGGCATTATCGTTGCATCCTGATGGACGCCCGTCCAGCGCAGCCGCAATGCGCAACGCGCTCCAGGCTTCCATCCCCACCCTGTTGCAGAACGAAGAAAACATCCGTCCGCCTTCTCCCTATAGTCGCGAGGTTGTCCATTCCTTGAAAGTCGGTGCTCCAGAGCAGGAAGAATACTCGCCCCAGGCGCGGACAGAAGCACACAAACCACCCAGAAAATCGCAGCGATCGCAGCCATCGCCGCCATCGCAGCAAACGGGCAGGAAAAGCCTACCGCTGGCTCTAGGCGGTGGCGTGGCTGCTATTCTGCTGGTCATAGCTCTCGCCTGGGTTCTTATGGGCAGTGGAAACCAGACAAATCAGAACAATACATCAAACTCTTCGGAGCCGTCGGCGGTGTCAGCAGAAGGACAGGCTGTTGCAAGCGAGTCTCCCTCCACTCCCACCCCAACGCATACACCCACACCCTCGGCAACTCCTGAGCCAACCTCCACCCCTACCCCATCGCCAACTCCCACAGTCTTTATCACTCCCGCCCCGGAGATGAGCGACGAATCGTTACAAACCGCACGCGAGGAATACGCACAGCGTTCGTCCCAATATCGCAAGATACTGGATGAAACCTTCGATAGCCAGGCAACCAAACGACGATGGAGCCAGACCGAAAACGAACGGTTCAGCAAATGGCTCGTGTACTCATACTATCAAATACGCCTCAAACAAGCGGGCGCATTTACCTGGGATACCTGGCGTGAACAGCAACCAGGCAACAATTATCTGGTACAGGCGGATGTTGCCATCGAGCCAAATAGTAGTGGGGGGATTATTTTCGATGAACAAGCAGACGGTTTCACTAAAAATGCGTTTCTCATCACCAGTGACAACCGCTGGGAAATCATCACGATTGAAGATGGAACGATTATTGCAGAAAAAAGCGGCGGCGCCCCAACCAACACGATTATCGGCGACAGTCCAAACCAGCTTCGCGTTTTCCGTATGCCTGGGGAAATTCAATTCTGGATCAACCATACGCTGGTAGGCACGATTGCTCCCTTCTACGAAGAAGGGGGATATGCCGGTGTTATCGGGCAGGCAGGCTCCGACACCAACAGTCTGCCCACCACCGTTATCGTAGACAATTTTTACGTGTGGGTTCCCTGAATCGTTCCTTTACTGAGTGTGGTATACTAACCGGTGAAACATGCAGGCTTTTTCAGTGAAGGATAAACTCTATGCAGGTAATACGAGCCAGTGAAATAAATGAGTATCTCTATTGTGCGCGGTCATGGTGGTTGAGACGAGTAGCACAACAGGAACCAGCCGCTCAGGAACGCCTCGATACCGGCACCCAACTGCATGCACAGCATGGTAAAACAGTTCAAGCCAGTCGCGTCCTGCTTTTTCTCTCCGTCCTCCTCTTCCTGGCCGCCGTTGTTGCAACATTGGGCACGTTTTGACATGACTATTGCGCTCGCCCTCATGTTGCTCGCAGGCATTCTGTTGTGGTCTGCCCTGCGTCTGCGCAAGAAAACGGGTATTCCCTGGGTGCGTATTGTCGGGAGTGATACCAACCAGGGACTGCCAGTGCAGCAACCACTCTTTGCGCGACGCTATGCATTGACCGGCAAACCAGATTACATGCTTGAAAATAGTCAGGGCTATATACCAGTCGAAGTAAAACCTGGACGGCATGCCAGACAACCCTATGAGTCAGACTTAATGCAGTTGTTGGCCTACTGTTTGCTGGTGGAAGAAACAACCGGCCAACCACCGGACTATGGGTTGCTGCGCTATGCCACAGAGAGCTTCCAGGTCCCCTATACCCCGGCCATGCGTGCTCATCTCCTGACCATTCTGAATGAGATGCGTGAAGCTATGCTCATGGAAGATTGCGCCCGCAATCATGACAACCGTGAGCGATGTCGCGCCTGTGGCTTTCTCGCAATATGTGAAGAAGCTCTGGTGCAGCCATAACCGTATGAAGATACAACAACACCCCCGCATGCAAAATATTATGGTTGACGATGAGGTCTATTCCTATCCGCTACAACTGTATGCCCGTGTGGTCGAAGTCTTTCCGGCCGCTGTGTGCGTCAAAATCGGCATCCTCTCCATTAACGGCACACTTGAATTTATCCTCTCGCCGCAACTGTGGCGTGCCGATGATATTGAGAACCTGAGCCAGTGCCGCTATTGTGGCAGCCGCGAAGACCTGGAAATGGAGCTAGGCACCGGTATTCCCTTCCGCATCTGCAAATACTGTCGCTCAAGCCCGCCGCAGCGCAGGCACCCACCCCGCGGCTGGTGGTAACGTGGCAAAGTGCTTGACAGATAGACGGGTTGTGCTACTATGAATCTATCAGAACCCCCGTATGGTTCGACAAACGCATGATGTCTCATGCATTCTTGTAGGCACCCGGTCTGTGCCGTAAACAAGGAGTATCTTGTGTTGCAAAATAACCATCGCAAGCCTTTATTGCTTGTGTTCATCATCGTGCCATTCATATTCTGGCTGATTGGCACGATCATTCAACCGCAAGCAAATATCAATCCTGATACCGCTCCAACTCCTACACCAGCACGCGATCAGGCTCAGGCACAATTGTCCAGACCATCCAGCACAAATACCCGTACCACGGCTCTGCTTACCTCCACACCGACTCCCACACCCACGTCCACACCTACCGTAGCACGGATATTTCCTACCCCTACCCCGACGCTGGCACGACGTGCCTCTCTGGGAATGCCCGCCGAGAAGATAGTCCCTACCAGCTTTCTCCCAGGGCACGGCCCTGAAATTGCTGGGGAACTGGTCTATACTGGTCGCTGGATAGATATCTATGCCGGCAGTAACACCTTCAGCCACGAGCAAATCGCAGAAATGGGGGGGCAGGCAGAAGAATCCCTGGTCTATATGCAACGACGCTTTGATGAATGGCTGACCGACCGCGTGTCGGTAGGGGTGTACCACCCGGTCAATGCGCCATCATCGGATACTCGCGGCATAGCCTATACCGACTCGGATGTACTCTTTATCTACTACGCTGCTGACGAAGATTTGCACAACGCAGTCGTTATCCTGAGCCACGAACTCGCCCACCAGCTTCAGGCAGATGCATATGGCGATGATGCACAATGCCGTGCCGACATTGTGCTGCTGGAAGGGCTGGCAACCTGGATATCTGGCGAATACTGGCTAAGCCTATCTGACTCGACCTCCTGGGAAGAACACTCCCGCGAACTGATGGCAGCCGGCCACGGCGCACACGTGCTGGCAAATGGCGAGACATTTGCCTATGCCGCCAGCTATACCAACTCCGACACTGCCTATGAACTCTGGGCTGGCTTTGTACAATACCTCGCGACTACCTATGGGTGGGACAGTTTCAATGCCCTGTATGTCAGTGGATGCGGACGTGAACCAGGAACTGCCGACTACGAGGGAATCTATGGCAAATCATTTGATGAGCTTACGAGCGAGTGGCGAGCGACTATGGAAGAGGAGTGATACCCTCAATGGGTGTCACCTGTGGGTGCGTGAGGGGACCTGGTTCCCTCACACTCCCCTTTGGCGTGGGGTGTTTGCGTTTTTCGACGAAGTCGAAAAACGCAAACACCCCACCAGAATGGGCTGGCACACTCTTGCGTGCATTT
>CAYFVX010000528.1:0-4067 GCA_964346425.1 uncultured Chloroflexaceae bacterium
GTGGATGAAGAGGGTGGGCGGGGTGCTGGTCCAGCGACCGGTCAGGGGCATGATCCAGTAGCCGGCATCGGAGCCACGAGCCGCGACGGCATACCAGGGGGCAGCGTTGATGAGGAAGCGGGCTTCTGGGGAGGTGTTTTCGGCGATCCATTGCAGGGCTGGCCTGTCCGGTGCTTCGACGAGAATGGTTTCATCGTTGATGACGTGGCGCAGTTCCCAGGCACCCCAGAGTGCCCATATACCAACCACGACCATGCTGCCATAGCAGGCCAGCATACGCCAGTGGGAAAGACGGATACGTTCCAGGCTGGTGAGGAGCATGTGGTAGCCGCCGCCTATCATGACGGCCAGGATGATGAACATGCTGATGCTCAGGATGTCATTGGTGATAAGCCAGATATAGGGGAGTTCAATAACCATGGGGTTGACCATAAACAGGAGGCTACCGATAATGACGCCGCTATATTTGCGCTGTTGCCAGCTCCAGAGGATGAGCGGAGCACCGATGGCGGGGAAGATGTAGCTGATCAGCCAGGGGTTGGCAGCCATTGCCAGCAGTATGCTCCAGCCAACCATGAGGATAGCCGGTTTTGCGCGTCGCCAGAAGCCCCAGAGGGTGGCGAGCAGGGCGAGGGCTACCAGCAGGTGGTTCTGGCCTGCCCAGAAGAGTCCTTCATGCAGCAACGGAAAGTCGCCCGCTGTGACCAGGCCGCTCTGCGGATGTTCATGGCTGGGCAAGAGGATGCGCGAGACGATGACCCATATCCAGGGGGCAACCAGTAGGAGCGAGAGGGTGGCGGCAAACACCGTGTCGCGTAGTGCGGGGAGCAGCAGCGATTTGCGCGTGTCTGCTGCCCAGATGAGGGTTATGACTGCGAGCAATATGAGGGCCAGCAAGAGGACGAGCACATGCACCAGACAGAGGCCAGCCAGCAGGAGCGCACTCCAGAGGATGGTGTTGCGCGAGGGTGTTTGCAGCAGTCTGTGCCAGCTTATCGCCAGCGGCGGGAGCAGGAGGAGGCCAGTGAGGTGGGTATAGCGTCCCCAACTGACGTAGTAGGAGGGCATGATGGAGATGACGCCGACAACCACACCAGCGACAATGCCTGCTCGCACACTGCGCCAGAGATAGCTCGCCAGGGCTGCGCAGGTCAGGACATGCAGTGCGTTCAGGAGTTGGCCTTCCCAGAGCATGACCTGCGGTATGGAGAGACCGGAGAGGCGGGTAACGGTGGCGGTGAGGACATGGTAGCCCCAGTGGTAGGGCAGGTTGTCTACTGGTAGGTAGGGGCGGAGGGAGTAGGGTACCTGTTCCTGTTCTATAGCGGTACGGATCATGAGGGTATGATGGACCGGGTCTACCCAGGCAGGCAGGACCAGTTTTTCTATCTGGACGACACGGGTCCAGAGGGTGAGGGCGAAGATGAGCAGGAAGATGAGCGCGGTGTTTCCACTGGTTGGCTGGTAGGTGGGAGGATTTGCAGGGTGTCGCCAGGTTGTCCAGAGAATTGCCAGGCCACAGAGGAGCACAGGTCCGGCGAGGAGGGGTGTGGATAGACTGATGCCAGCGGCGGTAGTCCAGGCATAGAAGAGGGCTATCAGGCTGAGGCTTCCACCAAGCCAGAGGGCAGGCCGCACAAAGAGGTTGGCACGATCGGTCTGGGCAAATGGTGAGAGGAACGTCTCAAGCAGGTAGCCAGGGCCAGATACGCAGAACAGCAAGACGACGAGAAAACGGCCGTTCTCGCCGGCGGTCCAGGCGACGAGCACACAGAATAGAATGGCAATAACAAATTTGCGGCGATAGGTCATGGTGTTTCAGGTCTCGCTTGTTTCAATCGTCTTCAAATTCCTTGTTCCAGGCTTGCGTAATGGCGTGATTGATAGATACGCGGGTCAGGAAGGATTGGCGCAGTTGCGGGTCACTGATGCGCACGGCGCGGTCCTGGATGCCTTGATATGCCCAGGCAAGCGCGGCGATGGCTCGTTGTTGTTCGCCGAGCAGTTTCCAGGTTTCGTAGAGCGAGAGATAGCCTTCGCGCAGTTCATCTTCATCTTCACCGGTGGGGGGATGGGTGCCCCAGACAGCCCATACTTCTTCTAGTATTTCGCGAGCTTCATCCATTTTCCCAAGTATGGCGAGTGCATGTGCCAGGCGACAGCGGGTTGCCCGTAAAAATTGCAATTCGCCAATTTCTTCGCGGATAATGGCTGCCTCTTGCCAGTGTTCTACGGCTGCGGCTGCACGCATATGTTCATCCTGGTCCCCCCATTCCCATTCCCATTCGCCCAGGTGATGGCGGGCATAGGCTTCGAGGCGGCGCAGGCCAAGCTGCTTTGACAGACGGTAGGCCGCGTAGTGGTGTTGCTTTGCCATGAGTGGGAGCGGTTGGTCGGCCGAAGGTGTTGCGGCACTGGTGGCTGGTTCTTTGCGGCGGGCGGCAAAGCCAGAGAGACGCGAAGCGAGGGTGGTCAGGTCTGTTTCTGTACAATCCTGCATTTCGCTGGTGGATGATTGACGTTCTATGCGTTGCAGTGCGGCGAGTTCGCGGCTGGCGTTCCCCCATTTGGCAAGGCTATAGGCTTCTAACTGGCGATTGCCAAGCGTGCTGGAGATTTCTTTGGCTTCTGTGGCGTAGCGTTGGGCCGATTCAAAGTCGCCGAGGGCGGTGGCGAGGTCGCTCAAGTCAATGAGCAAGGTGGCTTCCCCATGCTGGTTGCCCAGTTCGCGCCAGATGATGAGGGCCTGGTCTTGATAGGAGCGGGCAACGCTGAGGTCGCCGAGGGCCTGGTATGCACTGCCAACATTGAGCAGGGTGAATGCTTCGCCACTGCGGTCGCCAATCTGCCGGCGTATGGTCAGGGCTTGCATGAAGACTTCGAGGGCTTCGCGCGGTTTGCCAAGTTTGCTATGCAGGGTGCCGAGTTGATAGAGGCTGGTGGCCTCGCCCCAGCGGTCTTCGATTTGCTGGCGTATTTTGAGCGATTGCTGATGATACTGTTCTGCCTGGCTATAGTCACCAAGTTCTGCATTGGCGACACCGAGCAGGCTCAGGCTGCGTGCTTCGCCCGCTTTGTCACCAACTTCGCGGCAGTATTCCATTGCCTGCAATCCCCACCAGAGAGCCTGATAGTATTCGGCACGGAGTTCTGAGTTGCGTGCCAGCAGGTTCATGCCTTCGCCAAGCAGGGCGTGGTCGTTGATTTTTTTGCCGTGTTTGAGGGCCTGGCGAATGGCTTTGTCGGCTGCTGCATAGTCGTTTGCCATCTGGTAGTAGCGACCCCAACGTATTTCGACTGAGCAAAGCATTGCGAGGTCTTCTTCGCGCTCGGCAATGCGGGTGGCTTCTTGCAGGTTTTGTTCCAGGAGGGTTATGTTGCTGCTATGTTCATAGACTTCGGCCCGCGCAAGCAGGATGGCAAATAATCGCGCTTCGTAGTCTTGCTGGTTGTAGATTTGCGGGTGGCGTTGCAGCAGTTCGATGGCTTCCGAGAAGTAGGAGAGGGCTTCGGCGGTTGCGTAGTTGGCGGCAGCGAGTTGACCGGCGCGTTCGGTGTAGTAGAGAAAGTGCTGTAAGTCTTCGGTATGGCGGTAGTGTTCGGCCAGCAGGGGAACATAGGGGTCCAGGTTGCTGGAATATTCTTGCTCATACCATTTGGCTACTGCCAGATGCAGGGATTGGCGTTGTGTTTTGAGCAGGCTGTTGTAGGCAACATCCTGTATCAATGCGCTTTTGAATTGATAGCGCATTTCTGGTTCATAGGATTCAAGTGGGGTGATGTCTTTTTCTGCCAGGGTGGTGAGGTGCTGGCGTAAATGGGTCACTTCTTCTTGCATGGGGTAGATGCCAGCCACCACGCGTTCTGTGAAGACACGGCCGATAACCGAGGCAACTTTGCAGGTAAACTGCGTGCTGGGCTGCAGGCGGTCGAGATGGGCCTGGATGATACCCTGCAAGGTTGAGGGTATGGCGGTCAGTCCCATGTCGGTTTTCAAGGGCCACAAGGCCTTTTTTTTTTTTTCCAGGGCGGTTTTTTTTTGGCAGATGGGGGCGGGTTCTTTCACG
>CAYFVX010000529.1:0-4046 GCA_964346425.1 uncultured Chloroflexaceae bacterium
CCATTTGGACCAGGACTGCTATAGCAGAGAAATACCCGCAATTTTCTTGCTGCCATTCCACACCTCTATACAATGCAGACTCTTAAAATACCATATCTCCGTGCAAATTTCCGACGCACTTCGCTCAACACTCATCTTTCATCGCGCTGACGTAGACTGATAGTCACCTATCCAGATAATCCAATTCAGATAATCCTTAACTGCATTGTAGAGGCGCAAATCACCGGTGACAAGCGTATCACTGGATGATTGCGCCAGTACCAGATATGCTGCATCATACGCTGAACGGTTAAACTGACGGGACATCGTAAGAACCGTTTGCCAGTCTATTCCATAGAGTGGTATTTGCAATCCATCATATGCAGAGAGAATCGCTTCAGCCTGTGAGCAAGAGATACGCTGTCGCCGTTCGGCTTGCCAGACAGCATTGGTAATCTCATAGCCAAGCAGCGTGGGGGCAGATAGCGTTGCCACACCTGCCACATAATCACGGATAAGATTCTGTGCTTCCAACTGTTGCTCATCAGGAAAAAGAGCATTCAACAGGACACTTGCGTCTATAACCATTATCGTACCTCTGCTTCTTCCCGTGACAGGCGGAATAGTTCTCTGGCAGTGATACCGCTCTCTTGCAGCGAGTGCGACAACCGCAGTATCTCAAAATATGCTTCAATGCGGCGCAAGTGGGTATAGGCAGATGGTGACATGATTACACCAACAGCGGTTCCCTGCTCGGTAATAACCACAGGCATATCGCGTACCTGCGACAGCCAGTGCGACAGACGTTCTTTTGCCTCATCAAGCGATACCTCGCGGGTTGGTTCTACGGTCATATCAGACTCCCTTCCCTATCAATCTTCGCGTTCCTTATCAACTTCTCAGCGGAATAAAGCCCATTATACCAGTGACGAGAGACGAGTGATAAATCCCACTCCACCACTCCACCGCATTTCAAGGGTAGGTTTTTTCATAACAGAAGTGTTTAATGGGCTTGAGGAATTTGTTGAAGAGCTTTATGACCAGTTGCGCATTGCAGTTTGCGCAACTGGTAGTTTGCCAATTTCGTAAGTATCAAGGGGAGGTATCTCTCTTTCAATGGAATGAGAAACACATCCCCTGGCACTACCCATCAGCCTTGCGTAGCTCCATTTTTGGGTCGTCGCCCTCGCCGCTATCAAGGATGTCTTTTAGTTCTTCAAACTGCTGCTCTAGCGACTGGGTTTCATCTACCTCAAAGAACTGCTCCGAAAAATAGTCAATGGCTGCTTGTTTCAGTTTTGCCTCATCCGCAGACGCTTGTTGCCATTCAATTTCAAGCCAGGGGATGAGGGTATAGATCGTCAGGATATACATACTCGTGCTCCTCTCAATATGTTCGATGGTGGCGGTGCCGGGCGGTATATTTTGAGAACGTGCCATTGAATACGCACCCTGTATCGGTGTGAAAGACGACCATGGACCACATCATGAGCAACGGTGGGGCACAAGCCCTTGGACTTTTCTGCTCACTGCCCCTCATTATAGCATGCACTTCAGATTGACGTTGCGCTGTTGATGGGGGCGGGTGGCGACATACGTTCCAGCCACCCCTGCTCCTGGAGGTGCTGCCAGAACATGCGAATATGCTCGGGGCGAAACATCTGCCGTTTGCGTTTGCTCCATGCCTGCACGCTTGCGACCGCCGCCTCTGCATCCTCGATCTGAGCGGATGGCTCGTGGATTGCCAGCCAGTGGATAGTTGCCAGCAATTCCAGTCCATAGGGCGTTTCATAGCCTTCTATCAGATGAGCAACCTGTTGCAAGCGGCTCCGCGTGTCGGCTTGCTGGCTGATACATGCTTCGGCGGCTTCGGTGGAACCTTCCAGCAGACGAATAGACGTACTACGGCTCCGGTCGCCATATCCACGAATGTACTGGCCTTCCATATGTTGGAGGACATAGTGCAGCTTCTCGGCATAGGGGCCATAGTGGTATCTGACAAAGTTGAGGTTGAGCGGTTCGCCGCTCTCTTGCAAGAAATAGGCGAGTTTCTGAATTTCCAGCATGGAGAGACTATCGCCGGGAATCTGGTATTGCTCCATCAGGCGAATGATGGCGGCGCGACCGGGCGTCATGTTCGGGCGTTTTGTAGCAACGGGCATGGCTGCTGCGGCTGGCACACTGCCAGGCGCATAGACAAGCGCATGCACCCGGGGCACCTCGGCAAGAGCCGCTTCGATGCGCGGACGGACATCTTCCCAGCGTAGCCCACCGTTGTTGCACCCCAACGCAGGGATTGCAATAGATGCGATGTGCTTTTCTTTGATGACTGTGACCAGGTGTTGCAACCCGGCTTCAATATCCTCCATGCGCGATTTGTTCTTCCAGTGTTGCTTGGTGGGAAAGTTGATAATAGAGCGCGGGTTGGTCAGTCTGCCGGTTGCGAAGACAAACATTGTTCCTGGTTGCACCTCACCACGGTTGCACGCAGCGCGATATGCCTGGTAATTGTCGGGGTATGCTTGCTTGAATTGGAGTGCAATACCTTTGCCCATGACCCCGACGGTGTTGACCGTGTTGACCAGAGCCTCCACATCCGCTTCCAGCAGGTTGCCCGTTGCAAACTCAATCATAGTGGTGTTCCCCCCTTTCAGTAATACCAGTCTCGTTGTATCAATACCTGTGGGCAATGGGCAAGCTGTGCTATCAGTCCACGCTCATTGCTGAGGTTATCACTGTACAGCCCATTGTGCTGGATGATAGAAGGGAGGTTGTTGATGTGCGTGATGTGGTAGATACGCGTTGGGTTCATAGCGTTGTCCAGGAGAGGGAAGCAATCATATTAGTCGCGCTCCCAATCTCCCTCTATAGCCGTGCTTTGCGCGATGGCTTGCTGGCACACTTCTTCGGCGGTTTGCTGAAAACGTGGAACCAGTTCGGCACGAGGGACATCGCGCAGCGCGGCAGCCCAACGTAGTGCCTCAATCCGCAGCGTGGTTGCTGACGTTCGCGGTGCAGGAGGAATCTGTCGCCGCTTGAGATAGGTCACAAATGATGCAACCAGCACCAGGTCTTCTTCTGGCAAGGTATCCAGGTCGCTGGACACGTGCGCAAGAAGTTGTTGTGATGAGCGATTCATCATCAGCTTTTTCCTTCCACCATCTGCTTGCTTCTGTTCCTTGTTCGTATTATAGCATCTGTGCCGTGTTTTCTTTTGTAAGAAAGAAAACACGGTAGCGCGGTTATGCCAACACCTGCACAATCTCTCTGAGGGAAGATGTAGTCAGGTCTTTGCCCGCTTCAGCCAGCGGCACGACGTCTTGCAGCATCAATGCCGAGGTTGTCTGGGTGACGATGGCCTGCCGCGCAATACGCATCGGCTCCGTAGACGACGAAACGATCCTGTTGCCCGCAAACTGGTTGATAATACTGAAGGTTATGCCTGCCTCGTCTGGCTGAAGCAGCCCAAGAATGGATTGTTTCTGCGACATCTCTGCTTCCACCGAGAACACCACATTATTCGGATCAATCATGGCGTTGCGGGTGACGTTCGTTCCGTACCCCAGGATGAGTGTGAACTTCTGCTGCTCTGGTGCGCAAAACGCATTCAGGATGACCAGATATGGCTCGTCTACCTGCTGGCAATAGAGCCATTCACTGGCCCCGTCCGGGGCATCGGTGACATCGCCAGAATACATCACGCCTGTGGTATTGTTCCAGAGCGCGTTCCAGCCGATTTTCTCTGTTTTCTTGCTTCCCCAAGAAAACAGTCCGACGGTTTTTCCAGATTACAGCAAATTCGCCAACAATTTTTGCCCGCGGATGATTTTCATAGAGAGCAGTGCAATTTTGGCAGACGTGTTTGCCGTTGCAAAGAAGGAAAGATGTGTTCAACCTGGAAAGTTGCAGGAATGTCCTATGAACAAACCCGTGTATATTGCACGAATTACGCATCCGCGTAAAACGCTGTACACCGTGGGAGAACCGCTCCATCGTACCGCTGCGCCAGCGAGAGAGGAGGCAGCCGAGCTTGCCCAACAACTGTTTGCGCGGATACCAAAAGATAT
>CAYFVX010000530.1:0-4039 GCA_964346425.1 uncultured Chloroflexaceae bacterium
CCCCTGGGTCAACTGCGTTGAGGATACTCCACGATATTCTGTGGTGCTACCTTTTTTGCGGCTACGCCGCAAAAAACACCAGACATCAGGGATAGGCAATGCTGGTAACCGTTAGCACAGTCTGCGTATCATCGGTAGCCTGGGGAGAGGCAACCCTGGTCGAAACAGGCGGTACTATCGCCGTCTGCGGAGACGCGGTACTCGCAGTCGAAACCGGCGAGGTGTTCTCACGCGGCGTCGGTGCTGTTGGCGAATTGCTCGTTGGCCGGGGTGTCGTACTCGTTGGTTGCGGCGATAGCCCGCCGGTCGGAAAAGGAGAAGGGGCCATTGTGGGTATTAAAATAAAAGTTGGTGGTGGTGGGGTAGGTATAACCGTAGCGATAGGAACAATTGTCTTAGGTATAATTGTCTGACGGGTTGGTTGCGGTGTTGGTGTTGCAGTTGGGAGCAGTGGTGTTGCTGAAGGGGTAACGGTTGGCTGTGTTTGTGCTGTCTCTGAAGGTTGTGGTTGCGAGGAGTTAAGGAAACGTGTTGCCATTTCTATCAACTCAGCCACGGTATAGCCATCCTGCGGATCACGCGCCTGCTCACCAAACCCTTCAAGTTCTTGCAATGCATAGAGAGCTTGCAGAGCAGCATTCCAATCCTGCACATCCCACGCCGCATTGACTTGCTCCCACCATCCTCGTGCCTGTTCAAGCATATCGAGAGCCACAACCGCACGGTTGCGAAACTTCTGCGCAACCCCCGTCTCCGACTGCACCGCCTGATATTGTGCCTGAGCTGCATCCAGTTTGCCCGCCTGTTGCAAAACAACGCCATAGCGCAGCCGGGCATCTGCTCGAATATTTGCGATATCAAGAGTACGCGCATCAAATGGGGGTGCGGGATATTCCTGCGAATCTGGTGTGGAGCCAGTCATACCAATGATAGTATCCAGTGCCAGCAGCATGCCCTCCCAATCCGATTGACCAGCAGCCTGATCGTAATCCTCCCACAGGCTATTGATGGTTGCAGCATCCTGCGCAACCGCGGTCTGGGTCTGGGCCTGACTGGCCGTGCGCGTATCCAGCAGAGCCGCCGTTTGTTGCTGGCTCTGGGAAAGGCCCGCTGCCATTGTCGGTGTTGCAGGGGTAGGAGATACAACCGGGCGAGTGGGTGCCGACGCACGAGATGTTTCGCTGAGTATGTTCCGTGCAACGCTGGTAGGAGCATGCAAGGGCGGGAGAGGTGACGTTTGGGAACGGACGGCATGGAACCACCACGCACCACTGCCCCCAACCAGTAACAGAGCCACAAACAGCAGCACAACCCAGGATAACCGTCGGCCACGAATGGAACCGGCTGCCGTTTGATGAGCAGAAGCAGCGGGTTGTGCCGCAGATTGGGGTGTCAATGGGGGCGAACGCAGCGTTGCCGCGGATGGGTTGGCTGGCATCGGCGGTGCCAACGGATAGGCCGCAGGAGCCGCAGGCGTGGCAGATGTTGCACCGGCCGGTGCAGTTGACCCGATAGGCGGGCTGATTGATGAAGCGGTCGGCTGATTGCTATGTGACGCATCAGTAAGCCGAATAGTGGCAAGCTCTTCGCCATTTCCATCCAGCAATTTCAGTGCTTCGCGGGCATTCTGCGGACGGTTGGCAGGCTCAGACTCCAGCATACGCATGATAGTCTGCTCTAGCCGTGGGGACACGCCAGCCACCAGGTGCGCGGGCGAAGGCAGGATGCCGCCGGCCTGCATGCGGGCCTGCAATGGTGATTGGTCTGTCAGCAGCGAGTAGGCAGTTGCCGCCAGGCTATAGAGGTCGGAGCGTTCATCAGTTGGTTGTCCATGCACCTGTTCCGGCGGCGCATAGTTGACCGTTCCAATACCGCGGGCATTGGTCAGCGTCCCATTGCCCTGCTTGGCAATACCAAAGTCGAGCAACACATAGCGGCCCTGCGGTGTTTGCTTGATATTCCAGGGCTTGAGGTCACGGTGGATAGTGGAGGTCGCATGCAAATTTTCCAGATAGTTCAGCAGTGTACGTAAAAACTGCTCGACCTTGCCGGGCGGCCAGGGCAAACTCGTCTGGTCAAGCGTGGGGCCTTCAATGCACTCCATCACCAGAAACGTATTGGTCGCATCGCTCCAGAAGTCATAGAGGTCGGGTACGAAACGAAAAAGCGGCGCACTCTGTTGCAAAATATGCGCTTCATTTTCTATCTGTTGCTTTTCAGCCAGCGACGCAAACGCAACCCGTTTGATCGCACATAGACGCTGCGCCTGCTGCATATCTATCGCCTCATACACTACCCCAAAACCGCCCTGACCAAGCGTGCGCAGCAACCGATAGCGATTTTTTAGCATCAACGGGCTGGAGCAGTGAGGGCAGACCTGCTCTGAGGAAGAGATACTCGCATTGCAGAAATAGCACTGCTGGTGCGCCATATCATACCAGATTTCGTTCGATTAATTCTAAAATACAGACCGGTTCCGTATCTCTCATGGTTTCCATGAGCAAGATACCTTCGTGGTATTCGCGGTTCCGGCCGGATTACTCAGCTCTGTTATCACTTCTCAAGCTTCAACTCGATACGACCGATGCGGATAACATCGCCATCCTTGATACTGGTTGCATCACGAACTTCAAACCCATTCACAAAGGTACCATTGGTGCTTTTCATATCTTCCAGCACCCATTCATTATCCCGCCATTCCAGGCGGGCATGCAACCCCGAAAGAAACGTATCATTGAGAGCCACATCGGTCTCCATACTGCGCCCGATGGTAGTCACAGCATTGAGCGGAAAAATTTTACCCACCGGCAGCCCCGTCTGACCGGAACTGATAACGCGCAGATGCCCCTTTTCATTGATGGGTTCGGTTGGCCCTGCTGCGCCGCGGTACAGGTCGTTCGAGACAACACGCAAAACCTGCCACAGGAAGAAATAGAGCAAAAAGACAACCGCAACCCGTAACAGAAGGATGATAACTCCGAGTGAGAGATTGGCAATGTCAAACATTAACCCTCCCGAAAGGTCAATTCAACACCGCCCAACGAAATGGTATCGCCATTACGCAGGGCTGCTTCACTAATGCGTTCACCATTGATAAATGTCCCATTGGTACTGCCGAGGTCGGTGACCCAGAAACGGCGTGTCTTGTAGCGGAGTTGCACATGGTGGCGCGACACACGTGAATCTTCTAGCACAATGTCATTGTCCAGACCACGCCCAACCTTGAGCAACGTCATCTCTAGCGGAATGGGATGCATACCCTTGTTTGTTTCCAGCAAGAGCAGCGCACGACTATTGGAGGTCTGTGGGGTTGATTGCAAGACGGTTGTGCCAGACATCACCCGCGTGGTGCCTTCTTCATGATTGGTCGCTGTTTCAGCCACCACCTGGATCGTGCGACGGGGAATTGCGCTATCTTCAGCCAGTTCAACATGTGGATGTTCCAGCAAGGTAAAATCACGCTCGGCCGCCAGTTCGCTCAGATATGTTCCCATCTCACGCTCAAGTTCAGTCTGTATGGGTTGAAATGCGGCAAAGTCTTGTGGATTGAGAAAGACGCGATAAAAGTTTGGCACAATAACACGGCGGACGCTAATGGTTTGCTGGCTTTCCATTGCTCGCTCAAGACGCTTGGCAATTTCTGCTGGCTGGACAGGACTACGGAAAACCCGCGCAACCGAGCCTTCAACAACGTTCTCCATAAATTGTTCAAAACGGTTGAGCGCAGACATAAAAACCTCTCTGTTATCGGTGATGTTCTGGGGTGGATGTGGAAGTTTTGCGGCGAAGCCGCAAAACTTCCACATCCACCATCGTCAGGTTGCGGGGGAATGTCCCCCCATGCACATGAAGCTAACGCTTATTTCCCATTGGGGCGCAGCCCCTCAACAGGTGTCACCTGCGGGTGTGTGAGGGAACCAGGTTCCCTCACGCTCCCCTTTGGCGTGGGGTTTCTGTTTTTTTCGACTTCGTCGAAAAAAACAGAAACCCCACCAGAATGGTTTGGCTCGCATCTGCATGCGTTTCCTGCCCGTTTGCA
>CAYFVX010000531.1:0-4036 GCA_964346425.1 uncultured Chloroflexaceae bacterium
GTATCACCAAGCCACGTATTCAGGTTGATGCTGCCCTCAACCAGTTTGCAGGCGAACTGAATACTCCCACCAATCTACAAGCCAGTCTGGATGGAAAGAGCCGTATTCAATTGACATGGCAGGATACGAACAGGGAAGAAGAGGGATATACAATCGAGCGGTGGTCAGGCACAGAGTGGACCGAAATCGGATCGGTGGGTGCTGATGTGACGACATACATTGACGATGACAACATTACCTGCGAGCGCGAATATTTCTACCAGGTTTACGCCTTCCGCGGAACTGAATATTCAGACTATAGCGAGCAGGCGAGTATTTTGACCGGCAACTGTGCAGCACCGGGTGACTGTAATGAAGATGAACTGGTAGACGCCGCCGATTTGTCAGCAATTGCGCTGGAAATATCGCAGGGAACCTTTGACAGCGTAGGGTGCGACGCCAACCGTGATGACATCGTAAATGAAGCAGATATTGATTGTACGATGCGCCTGATATTTGGCGGCACATGTTCTCGTTCCACCAGCACCATGCGTTTCGGCTTGAATGTCACGGAAGAACCAGGACGATTCGAAACAGAGGACACAGCAACCACCCATGCAGCACCGGTTTCTGCCAGGAGCCGGTCTGCTATCACAACGAATTATCCAGACAGGTCTACGGACACCCTGTCTTTTATCTCCTATTCCATCCCGATAGCACAATCCGATGATCCAGAATTACCAGATGATGAAGACGATACATCGCCGATGACCAGTACCAACGGTATTACGCTAACTGGCCTAGCGATCGAAGGGCCACGCTGGGGAGCAACCTTAACCGAGTATTCCTTTACTGCTGTGGTCACCCCGAGCAACGCTTCTCGTCCCATCACCTATACATGGACACCGCAACCGAAACAGGGACAGGGCAGTGAACACGTCCGCTATGATTGGGCTACTCCTGGCCGCAAGACCATCATGGTCACGGCAACCAATGGACTGACCAGGACAACAGACATGTCTGGCACAACAGGCATATCTGACACAACAGACATATCTGGCACAACGAGCCTGACAGAGACGATAGTAGTCAGTGCCACCCATACCATCACGATTACACCAGATTTGTATGCAGTAGCACCCGTGAGTACCACCATTGCGGGGCCGTTGCTGGGCGACCCACTGCAAACCTATACCTTTACGACCGTCATAACGCCCAACAACCTGACCAGACCGGTTACCTATACCTGGACACCAGCACCCCTCAGTGGGCAGGGGACGGTGACAGCTACCTATAATTGGAATACGCCCGGCCCACAGACCGTTGCATTTACCGTGTCCAACCGCGCCGGTGTCTTGTCAACTACCCACACCATCACCCTTTCTGGTCAGATGGATGAAGTACGTATCAACGGACCAACAAGTGCGATGGTGGGGGATGCATATGAATTCTCAGCGACGGTGGTGCCCACGCCAACCCTCCCTATCACCTATACATGGCATCCTGAACCTCTCAGCGGACAGGATACCAGGAACACAATCTACCGCTGGGACAACACTGGCGAAGAAACGCTGTATCTCACCGCAACCAACGGCTTCCAGACGCGGCAGACCAGCCACACGCTCACCCTCTATCAACAAATTGAACGGGTTACCATCAAAGGGGCCACGCTTGGGAGCGTGTTGACGGATTATACATTCGTGGCTACCGTTGAGCCAGCAGCAGGAACGCAACCCTATACCTACACCTGGTCGCCTGAGCCACTGGCTGGTCAGGGCACAAAATATGCCACCTACCGCTGGACTGAAGCCACACGGCAGAACATCACCGTAGACGTAGCTAACGAAAGCGGCAGTGTACAGACAGAACATACTATCACACTCTCCTCACTCCCTGCCGGTCCCGTATTGACCGTACCGAACTGGCGACCAGCCATTGCAAACGAGCAGGTGGATATCCCCATCACGTTTCTTTCGGATGAATTATCGCTCTCCAGTGTGGCGTTTTCCGTGGATTATGATGAGGACTTGCTGTTATTCAACCCCTACCTTGCAGAATCAGTCCAGTTTATCGTCGGCAGTCAATTTGCCGGGTATGTTGATTTTGACATAGTGGACCGCGATGGCGAACTGGATATTGTCATGACCGATAAACGTGCGCCACTCGCAACCCTGCCCAACGACATCTTCATCGTTTCTCTCAGGTTTCAGGTGCGCACCCCACCAGCAGATGACACGCTGGCTGAAGTGAAAATCTCCGCCAATCCATCCCGCTCATTTGGCAATACGCAGGGGATGAGTGTTGGTGGTTCACAAGTGGATGGCTCGGTCGTCATTGCCGCCGAACCCCGACCCGTGATCGGCCTCCCGCCCAGCATAGAGGTGGATGGGAGTACCAATAAGGTCGAAGTGCCAGTCAGTTTGCGCTCGCAGGGGCATACGCTTACGGCACTCGGCTTTCAGCTTGATTATGATGAAGGCATGCTGGGGTTTGACGCCACCGATAGCAATAGTGACGGGGTGCCAGATGCTATCAAACTCCCCGACAATGTGCAGGGCGAGGTTGTGTTTGATAGCACAAACACAAATGGCGAACTGCTGGTTACCGTGCATGAACAGAGCACCCTGACATCGCATACTAAAAACGTCGGACTCGCAGCCCTGCCGGATGAATCAATCGCCAGCATAACGTTTGATCTGCTGAACGCGGATAAGGAGCCTGACAAGATGGCGGTCCGCCTGGTTGCCGAGCAAAATACCTCCTTTGAAGAGACCGCAGGCACAGCGATTGACGGCACTATCAATGGCGGCGCAAAGGCCGGTACGATTATCACGGTTGGCGAGCGGCACGTCTATCTTCCTCTGATAAGCAGGTAGGAACCATGCAATCTTCGTCTTCAGACAATCCATCTCTGGTTTCGAGTGGCAAGGTGATAGCAGCCCTTGCCGCCCTGCTGGGATGTGTGGGTGTTGGTATGCTGGTGGGTGGAGAACTGGGCGATTTCATGACGGCCAGCATGCAGGTTCTCCCATTCGTCGTGCTGGCGATACTGGCCTACCTTGCTATCGAACAGTTCTGGGCAAAAGTCGTTTCCGTGCTCTGGCTTGGCATGCTCCTGTTCGGGTTTGCGGTGTTTTGTCTGATGTGGAGCATGCTGGCCCTCACCGACCCATCTACCGTGCAAAGCTTTGCCTCACCGTCAGGGACCAGTCTCAGTCCCCAGTTGCAAGCCGGCGGATTGCGGCAACTGGGGGTCGTCTTCCTGGTCCTTGGCGGGGCAAGTCTGCTGGGCATCCCTGGCTTTTTACCGGCGGTGCGGCGGGTGTTGAGTCGTGTTGTGCCGCTTGAGCCAGATTCGTTTGTGCATACGATTGCGCTGGTGACGGTGGTTTCTGTGTCACTTATGGCGTGCGTTCCGTTGCTCGTCCTGAATGAACCACCCATCCTTGCCGCCAGTTCCATCGCCTTTCTCGAAGAATCGATGACAAGCGAATCAGCCGCAATGAGCCGCTTTGAAATCTACGCGATGCTCTGGACCATCGTCGGGGCCTTCTTTATCGTGGGGCTGGGAGTGCGACGCACTATGCACGACGTGCTCAAACGCCTCGGGTTTGTACGCCCCACCGCAAAGCAACTGCTGGCCGGCATCATTCTTTCCCCATTGCTGGTAGCCGCCGTGCTGGTGATGGGCATGGGTATTGACTGGCTCTGGAATTTCATGGGGTGGCCGATAACGAATGAGCGTGCGCTGGAAGTCGTTTTTAGCTCCTCGCTCAACCCGCTCGGTGCGCTCATCTCTTCGGTGGCGGCCGGTGTAGGCGAAGAGCTGGCGGTGCGTGGGGTATTGCAACCGCGGATGGGGATTTTTCTCTCCAACTTCTTTTTTGCCAGCATGCATGCTTTGCAATACCATTGGGACGGCTTTTTCAGCGTGTTTCTTATCGGGCTGGTTTTTGCGGTGATACGCCAGCGCACCAATACCACGACCAGTGCGATCTTGCATACTGGCTATGATCTGGTGCTGTTTAATCTTATTATGACAGAGATGGTGTAATAC
>CAYFVX010000532.1:0-4028 GCA_964346425.1 uncultured Chloroflexaceae bacterium
CCTCATGCTCCGCCTCGGCAAAACGGCTGCGGACATCGCGCTGAATATCTATCGCAATCGTCGCAATGAAAAATGCGCCGGCTTCTTGCAACTGGCGACGAATCTCCTCTTCGCTGAGAGCATTCTCCTGCTCGCGCAGGGCTTTTACCTCCACCCGTACCACCGCATGTTGCACATTGTGGCGGCTGATAGCACTGGCGATACGCGCACGAGGGTCGCTACTCTTGCGCACATCAACATCAATACTGGTAAAGGTTCGGGCAGCCAGCTTGTGAAACGACCAGCGTGCCTTGCCCCTTTCCAGCTCGACCAGCACACACCCTTTGTCCTCTTTGCGCTCGCCAAAATCTACTCGCTCGATGCTGCCCGGATACACTACCGGCGGATGTTCGCCAAAGGATTGATGACGGTGAATATGCCCCAGAGCCACATAGTCAATCTGCGACAACGCCACAATACTGCGCGGGAGCACCAGATCATTGCCCAGCATCATCCCCCGCTCCGCCCCCGGCTGTGCTCCATCAATCGTGGCATGCATGGTCAGCACAGTAGGCAGCGTTGTATCCAGACCTTCCACACTGCTGGCAATAAACTGCTCAATGCGCTCACGCAACAGCAACTCCATTTCGCGGAAGGAAGCCAGACGCATATCTTCACGGCTGAGCAACGCGTGGCGCGTCACCCAGGGCAGCGCAATAATTTGCAACGCGCCGGCCTTCGTCTCAATCGTATGCACGCCCGGCCGGGCTGCAATCGTGACACCCTCAATCGCGAGCGTATGAAAAATCTCCACCGAATGCGCCCGCCCCACCGCCGGCGAAATATCGTGATTGCCGGTCAGAATAAACACCGGGATGCCAGCCGCCTGCAATCTACCAATCCGCCGCGCAAACTCCCGCTGGTGGGTTGGATTGGGCGTGCGGTTTTTATAGATATCGCCGGCGATCAATACCAGATGCACGTGTTCGGCTTTGCCATAGTCTATCGCTTCATCCAGACGGTCCAGATAATCTTGCAACCGCGTATGCAAACCGCTGGTGGGATCAATGCGCCCGTAGTTTTCGACGCCAATATGCAAATCCGCAAGATGCAGTATCTTTATCATGAGTCAGCTACCTTCTTGTTCCAGGGAAGCGTAAATTCAAACCGACTGCCCTGCCCTACTTCACTTTCCACGCGGATACTTCCATGATGCATATGGATGAGACGAGCAACGAACGCCAGTCCCAGCCCCACTCCGCCATGTTGCCGTGAGAGACAACCATCAAGTTGCTGAAAGAGCTTGAACAGGTTTTGCATATTCTGCCTGGAAATCCCAATACCCGTATCCCAGACAATAAAGCGGCTTAACTGCTGCTCGTGATCTGCATTCACCTCAAGCCCGACGCTGCCGCCTTCCAATGTAAACTTGATGGCATTATCAAGCAAATGAACCAGAACTTGCTTTAAACGGCGTTCATCTGCCACCAGAGGCATATCCCTCTCGGCAATGCTCAGCGAAAGCTGGATGTTTTTCTCCAGGGCTTTACTTTTCACCACTTGCAAACTCGCCTGACAGACGTTGGAAATATTGATGGGGGTCATGGTCAACTGTTCTTTGCCCGCCTGGAGTTTAGAAAAATCAAGAATAGTATTGATCAGGGTTTTCAGCCGTTGCCCACTCTGCTCAATCATTTCCAGATATTCCAGTTGTTGCTCATTCAACTCGCCATGCGCCTGCTTGATAAGGGCTTCAGAAAGCCCGATAACCGCGTTGAGCGGAGTACGCAATTCATGACTGACGCTGGCAAGAAATTCGTCTTTGAGACGAGCAGAACGTGCCAGTTCTTCATTTGCGTTCGACAGTTCAGACGTGCGTGCTTGCACTTTCTGCTCAAGCAAAGAACGCTCCTGCTTCAAGGTTTCCTCGATACGTTTGCGGTCGGTAATATCGCGACTGAACACCTCAATCGCCAACGGACCCTGCGCCTCATCTTGCAACAAGCGATGGCGTTGCTCTATCCAGACCAGTGTCCCATCGCGGTGAATATAGCGCAAGGTGAGCGGTTCTGGGAGTTTCTCAGGGGTATGTTTGAAACACTCCACCAGCGGACGATCTTCAGGATGGACAATTTTTGCGAGCAAATCGGCATCGGCATAAAATGCCTCCGGCGCATAGCCAAGAATAGCCAGAACCGCCGGACTCATATATTCAAAACGTGGTGCAGGCACAAAGTGGTAGCGAAAGATAATGTCTTGCGCATGCTCGGCGAGCAAACGAAACCGCTCTTCACTCGCCCGCAATGCCTCTTCTGCTTCCACGCGCACAATAATCTCGCCCATCTGCGCCGCAATCGATTCCAGGGCAGTACGGGTACTCACGGGAATATCATCCTGATGGCGCGAACCAACATGCAATACCGCAATCATCCGATCTTCATGGCGAATCGGCAGAATGAGCATTGTGCGTACATCGGGACAGAGCACAACCCCCAACATATCAGCACTGGTATCCGCATGGTGCAGATACAGCGGGGCACGGCGCGTCATCACGAGTTGTGTAAAATTGGAAGAAACAGAGATATACTCGTTGCTTGCAGCAAAGTGGGGTGAAATACCTTCATACGCCACGAGTTTCAGGTCGTTCGTTTCCTTCTCAAGGATAAAGACCCAACCAACATCAATCTCTTCAAACAGAAAAATGGCCTGCAACAGACAACGCAATGCGCTCGGCAGATCATTGATAGAACTCAGCGTGACCGCAAGATCCCGTTGTATATGCAATGCCTTCTCGACCCGTTTGCGGTCAGTCACATCTTCCTTGATAGACAAAAAGTGAGTAATCGTCCCATCCGTATCAGTAATAGGATAAATCGTTGCCTCATCCCAATAACATTGTCCATCCTTCCGTTTATTGTAGAAAACCCCACGCCAGATATTGCCAGACGTCACAGTTTGCCAGAGGTTTTCATATTCTTCTGGCTCGGTCTTGCCAGATTTTAAAATGCGCGGCGTATTGCCCACCGCTTCCGCAAAGGTATACCCCGTCACCTGCGTAAAGCTCGGATTGATATATTCAATGACTCCCTGAACGTCCGTAATGACAATCGGATGGGGGCTTTGCTCAACTGCGCGGTGCAGTTTGCGCAATTCTTTTTGCTGTGCTTTGGAAACAGCCTCGGACCATTGCCGCTCCAGCGCGGCTGCAAGAACATCTACCGCCGTCGTAAGCGCATCCAGTTCATTCTCAGACCACAACCGTTCAAATCTTCCATCTACTATATCAAGACATCCCCACCACTGCCCATTGACAAAGATAGGAAGCGTCAAAACGGAGAGAACTCGCTCATCTGCAAGCCACATTTGCTCTTGCGCCGAGAATGTTTGCCTGGTTCCCTGCATAGGTATTCCGCATCGCAGGCTGGATTGCCAGGCAGTCACACGGGCCTGTTGATAGACCAAAACATTCAGGAAACACACATGGGGAGAAATTGCCGGGGCTATCCACTCAGAGCGACATTGCAAGCTTATCGCTTCGTTGTCTTGCTGAGGCAGCATGTTCAACGATAACAGGGAAATACGACTGACATCAGATGCCACTCCAAGCCGTTCAAGAAAAGTATGAACAGCCGTTTGCAAATTTGCGGCATGCAGAAAGAGAGCCGCAGACGAAGCAATGGCCTGAAAGATGGCTTGCTGAAGATGTGTTGCGCCCCAGGCCAGGGGACGCTCAATCCTATTTTCAACCTCTGACGATAACCCCATAATGGCAGGCGATCACTATTCACGCATGGGTGCAAGTGAAAGTAGTGCCTCATAGTACTAACATAACGATAGCATTTCACCAAGATATGGTGCTCATTATATCATCTCCAGCAGAAATTGTGCCAGAATTTGCGGCTCTTGAAGGTTTTTTGACGGAATCTTAACTATATCTCCTCTCGGACCATGGCAAAACCGTAAAAAAAGGACTATACGTAACCTATGAAAATATGATAAAATCGCTTCAGACTATTCTTGCTTCATACTGCTGAAACTGCTTACATTTA
>CAYFVX010000533.1:0-4021 GCA_964346425.1 uncultured Chloroflexaceae bacterium
TACTATCAATGCCTGGCTTGGGTTGTTTAATATGTTACCCTTTGGTCCAATAGATGGAGCGAAGGTGTTAAACTGGAGTCCGCTGGTGTTTGGTATCACCGTCGCAGTTGCCATTGTGCTCGTCTTTGTGGTACCTCGAATGTTTTGAATCATAAAAAAGAGGAGAATGCATGCGAATCCCACTCATTGCTGGAAACTGGAAAATGTACAAAACCATCGGAGAGGCGGTCGAACTGGTTGAAGGATTGCTGGCAGGACTGGGCGAGGTCAAAGACCGCGAAGTGCTCGTATGCCCGCCATTTACGGCTCTGCATTCGCTCTCACCGTTGCTCGAAAACACCTCCATCAAATTGGGGGGGCAGAACATGTACTACGAGCAACAGGGAGCCTACACCGGCGACATATCGCCGCTTATGCTCAAGGATGTCGGCTGTAGTTATGTCATCATCGGCCACAGTGAACGACGGCAAGTCTTTGGCGAGGATGATGCCCTGGTAAACCGCAAGATACTCTCCGCCCTCAGCAATGACCTGCTGCCGATTATGTGCGTCGGGGAGAGCAAACCACAACGCGACGCGGGTCGCGCTGAAGAAGTCGTGGTTGAGCAGGTGCATGTCGGGTTGGCAAATGTTACCGCCGAGCAGATGCGCCGGGTCGTTATTGCCTATGAGCCAATCTGGGCAATTGGGACCGGGGATACCGCCACACCGGACGATGCCCAGGCAATGCACGCAGCCATCCGCCGCACCCTGACCGAAATGTACGGCAATGACACCGCACAGGCAGTGCGTATTCAGTATGGTGGCAGCGTCAAGCCAGGCAATGTGGATGAACTGATGGCGCAGCCAGATATTGATGGCGCACTGGTGGGTGGTGCATCGCTCAAAGCAGAGGATTTTCTGCGTATCATCCACTTCCAATAGCGGCTTGCCGCTTTGCAAAACAGGGGTGGAGTTTGTTGTTTTCCGACTTCGTCGGAAAACAACAAACTCCACCCGAATGGGGAACGTGAGGGAAGCTGGTTCCCGTACACACCTACAGGTGTCCCCTGCGAGGGGGTTGCGCCCCTCAGCGGGGGGGGGGCCGCAGGGAGCGCGAGGGAACGCAGTTCCCTCGCAACCTGATTGGAGTGGGGTTTCTCAGTTTTTCGCCTTCGGCGAAAAACTGAGAAACCCCACCAGCATGGGCTGGCACGCGGTTGTGTGCGTTTTTCGCCTTGCGAAAGCAAAGCCCACTGCAGGTGAACCCCATTGAGGGGTTGCGCCCCTGGTGTGGTGTTTTTTCGGCAGAGTCGAAAAAACATCACACCCAACAAACCTGGTGCATTGCACCAGCAAAACGTCCTATCGAAGAGCAATTTTCACGCGACATTTGCCCATAGAGAAAACAACAAACAGACATTATAGATATAAGGCTGCGCCGCAGGCGCATGTTTGCCGCACAAAGTGGTCGGGTTGTGCCGCAGAGTTGCACAACCCAACCACCAAAACAGGTCTGGGGCTACGCCCCAATGTGATTTCACGAAGGAGTTTATTCATGGCTGGTGAAGTTACCCTACGCACAACGCTTGCGCGTCCTTTTCTTGCTGCAACCAGTACCCCCCAGGTGGCATACCTCCTCGTCGAACTTATGCCCACCCAGATTGTTGCCAACGTCCGGATGCCAGTCAATGTCAGTTTTGTGCTTGACCGTAGCGGTTCAATGAAGGGCGACAAAATCGAATGTGTGCGACGTGCAACAACAATGGCACTGGATATGCTGAATGAGCAAGACACATTGTCGGTGGTTATTTTTGACCATCGTACAGAGGTGCTTATTCCTGCCCAATCTGTCGAATCACCCCGTTCGCTAAAAGACAAGATAAGCCGTATCCGCGATGCCGGCGGTACCAAGATTGCGCCCGCGGTTGACCTTGCGCTGCACGAGATAGGCAAAGGCAGCAAAGAAACGATCCGGCGAATGGTGCTGCTCACCGATGGGCAAACCGAGCATGAGGATGAATGTTTGTTGCGTGCCGAAGATGCCGGACGTGAAGGAATACCCATTACCGCACTGGGTGTTGGCGACGATTGGAATGAAGACTTGCTCATTGATATGGCAAATCGTTCCAATGGAACAGCCGATTTTATCGATCACGCAGATAAGATATCCGACTATTTTCAAACCACGGTGCAACGAGCCCAGGGAGCGGTTATCCAGAATACCGCCTTTACCATGCGGTTGGTTCAGGGGGTAGCTCCCCGTGCGCTCTGGCAGGTTATCCCGCTCATCAATGACCTCGGCTATAAATATATTTCCGACCGTGACATCAATATTCCACTCGGCGAGCTGGCATCGGGTCAGGGACAGACCTTGTTGATTGAGTTGCTGGTTGAGCCACGTCCCATAGGTCAGTATCGCGTGGGGCAGGTGGAAGTAAGCTATGATGTGCCCGCGCTCAATCTGGTGCAGGAGAAACTCCGTGAGGATGTCATTCTTGCCTTCACCGATGAGCAAAAAGAGATCAATCAGGTACAACCCTCCATCATGAATATTGTTGAAAAGGTGAGTGCTTTCAAGTTGCAAACACGCGCATTGCAAGATCTGCAGACAGGAGACGTTGGAAGTGCCACACAGAAATTGCAAAGTGCTGTGACCCGTCTGCTGAGCCAGGGCGAAACCGAACTGGCCGAGACCATGAAGAAGGAAATTTCCAACCTGGAGCAAAGTGGTCACCTCAGCAGTGAAGGGCAGAAGACCATCAAGTTTGGCACCCGCAAGACCGTGCGTCTGACCGACCTGGACCTGCCAGAAGGGTTTGATACCAGCGATTTGTGATAGCTACTTGTACGCAAGGGAGGATATGATGCCTTATCGTTACATAGACCCGACAACGGACTTTGGTTTCAAACGCTTGTTTGGTCGTGAGGAGAGCAAAGACATCCTCAAGGGGTTTCTCTTTGATATTCTTGCGTTAGCTCACCCAATTGCCGATTTGCAGTATATCCCATCTGAGCAACTACCCGCCTCACCTGCTGAACGTATCGGCATCTACGATGTTTATTGCACCGATACCGAGGGTAATCGCTTCATTGTCGAGATGCAGCATAGTGCTGTGCATTATTTCAAAGAGCGGGCCCTCTTCTCCACGACCTTCCCAATTATCCAGCAGATTGAAAAAGGCACCGCTTATGATTTTCGCCTGCTGCCGGTTTATTGTGTCAGTATCTTACGCTACAAAATGGATGACGAACCCCACGCTCTGCGGCGCATCCAACTGGCAAATGTTGCGACGTGCGAGGTATTTTACAACGGACTGACCTTTGTGTTTGCCGAGCTTCCAAAATTTACGTTGTCACTGGAAGAGGTGACGACGCCAAGCGAACGCTGGCTCTACCTCCTCAAGCATATGCCTGAGATGAACGATATACCCCCACCATTGACGACCGAACCGTTCCCGCAGGCATTTCGTATTGCAGAACTGGTCAGTATGACGGAAGATGAGCGTGCGGTCTACCGTGAAACGATGAAGCGTATTTCAGATGAGAAAGCCATTTTGGAAACGCACGTGGAGATGGGGCGCGAAGAAGGGCGCGAAGAAGGGCGCGAAGAAGGGCGCGAAGAAGGGCGCGAAGAAGGGGAACGCAAAGGGTTATTGGCAGGTATCGAGCTGGTGCTTGAGATGAAATTTGGCGATGCAAGCAAACCGTTGCTTGACCACGTGCGAAAGATAGACGACCTGAGTCAGTTGCAGGAACTCCAACAAACGTTGCGAACGGTGCAATCGTTGGAGGAAATACACCAGTTGCCTGGTCTGTGAAAGCTCAACGACAAACAACATTTGCTTGCAAGCAAAAAACAAACGCACGGAGCCGCGTGTGCGGGCATTCTGTTAGGGGATAACGTCTCAATGGGTGTCACCTGTGGGTGCGTGCGGGAACCAGGTTCCCGCACACACCCCTTGAGCGTGGGGTTTCTGTGTTTTGCGGTAGCACCACGAAACATCGTGGACTGGATTTTACCGTGGGGTCTGGTGTTTTTT
>CAYFVX010000534.1:0-4016 GCA_964346425.1 uncultured Chloroflexaceae bacterium
GGAGGCGGAGATTCCCGCCAGCGTGGACGAGGACGACGCGTCGGGGGCAACACAGAAGGAGCATCAACTCGTAGCGGATCTGGACGTGGCAGAGGGCCAGGACGCGGCGGTGGGCGCGGCGATGAGCAGGCATCCAACCGTCGTTCTTCATCAACACGCGGCAATCAGCAAAGCTACCCACCTGCCCCACCGGTACGCCAGCGCGGGCCAATTGAACTGGCAAGTGTCATGACCGTTCGTGAGCTTTCTGAAGCGACCGGGGTTGGTGCTGCGGAAATTCTCAAAGAATTGATGCGTGGTGGGGTCATTGCCAATATCAATCAGCAGATTGATTATGAGACCGCTGCGCTTATCGTCAGTGAATTTAATCTCGAAACGATAGAGAAGGTACCGGAAAAACTTGCCAACATTGTCGAAAATATTGAAGAAGTCTACCAGGAACAAAGCCCATCGGATATGATCCTGCGCCCACCAGTCGTCACGATTATGGGCCACGTAGACCACGGGAAAACGAAACTGCTTGATGCCATTCGTTCTGCACGTGTGGCGGAAGGCGAGGCTGGCGGGATTACCCAGCACATTGGTGCCTATCAAATCGAAGTCCACGGACGCAAGATAACCTTTCTGGATACCCCCGGCCACGAGGCTTTTACAGCTATGCGTGCGCGTGGTGCCCAGGTGACCGACATTGTCGTGCTGGTGGTGGCAGCAGATGACGGGGTGATGCCGCAGACGATAGAAGCTATCTCGCACGTCAAAGCGTCGGGAGACCCGATGATCGTTGCGGTCAATAAGATTGATCTGCCAGCCGCCAACCCGGACCGTGTCAAGCAACAGTTGACTGCCCACGGGGTGATTATCGAGGAATACGGCGGAAACATTCCCTCTGTCGAAGTATCTGCCCGCCAGCGTATCAATATGGATGGTCTGCTGGAGATGATCCTGCTGGTGTCTGATATGGAAGATTTGCGCGCCAATCCTTCCTCGCAGGCCGTTGGTACGATTGTTGAAGCCGAGATGGATAAGAACCGCGGGCCTGTGGCGACTGTGCTCATTCAGAATGGGACACTCCGGCCAGAGGATAATGTCCTGGTGGGCTGTGTGGCCGGCAAAGTGAAGATGATGTTTAGTGATAGCGGCAAGCGGTTGCGCTACGCTGAACCTTCCATGCCGGTGGAAATCCTGGGGTTGGATGGTGTTCCAGAGGCTGGCGATATTTTGCAGGTTATGGATGATCTGCAAACTGCCCGTGAGGTTGCGCTGCAACGCCAACGCCAACGCCGCCTGGAGAGTATCGGTGCCTCTACGACGAGCTTGAGCCTGGATGATGTCTTTAAGAAGATCCAGGAAGGCTATGTCAAAGAGTTGAACCTGATTATCAAGGCAGATGTGCAAGGCTCGCTGGGAGCTATTGGGCACCAGATCAGTCGGCTCAATGATGAACTGGATGAAGTGCAGTTGAAGGTTATTCACCAGGGAACCGGTACGATTACCGAAAGTGATGTCAACCTGGCCGTGGTGAGTAATGCAATTATCATTGGCTTCAATACCCGCCCGCACCCGATAGCCCGCAAAGCTGCCGAGCAACGTGGGGTTGATATTCGGTTTTACAATGTTATCTATCAGCTCACAGAAGATATTAAGAAGGCTATGGTGGGCTTGCTGGATCCCGAGTATCAGGATGTTATTGAAGGGTTTGCCGAGGTGCGCGATACCTTCCGTCTGCCATCGCGTGAAACTGTGGCTGGTCTCAACGTGACCGATGGCAAGATTATCCGTTCGCTGAACGTGCGTGTGTTGCGCAATGGCGTGGTGCTGCACGATGGTCGCATCAGTAGCCTCAAACGCTTCAAGGATGATGTACGTGAAGTGACAGCAGGCTATGAGTGTGGGCTGATTGTGGACAATTTCTCCGATGTTCAAGTTGGCGATACAATGGAATTCTATCGGAAAGAACAAGTGCAACGACTTGTATAGGTTGGTATGTCAAAACGCACCAGACAAGTTGCAGATACTATTCAGCGGGTGCTGGGGGATGTTATCCAAAACCAGCTCAAGGACCCGCGCATTGGTTTTGCCACCGTGACCAATGTCGAAGTCAGTGCAGATTTGCAGCACGCATGGGTTCGTATCTCGATTATGGGCGACGAGGCGCAACGTACCGAGACCATGCAAGGGCTCACCAGTGCACGCGGCTTTCTGCGCCGCAGGCTGGCAGAGGAAATGAATTATTTGCGTTCTGTGCCCGAACTGCGGCTGGAGCTTGATACGTCGCTGGATTACAGTCTTCGCATCAATGAGTTGCTCGAAGAAGTTGAGCGCGAACGATTGGAACGCCAGAAGGATAGCGAAGATTCCTGACCCGTACTTCAAAAAGCAGATACTCTATACCGCAAAAGGGTATCAGTTTCGCTTTGATGTCGCCCATACCCTGTTCTCTTCATTTGAGGTAGATAAAGGTACCGATTTGCTGCTCCGCACGATAGACCTATCTCCCCCCACCCGTATCCTCGATCTGGGGTGCGGCTGTGGGGTGATAGGCGTTGTGCTGGCACGTTGCTTCCCTGATGCCTCGGTGACGCTGGCAGATAAAGATCTGCTGGCCGTGCGGTATGCTCGCCACAACTGTCAGCTCAATGAAGTTGCCAATACGCAGGTGGTGGGCAGCGTGGGGCTGGAGTCGGTTCCCTCTGGCTCTTACGATTTGATCGTTTCCAATATTCCTGCCAAAATTGGAGATGAGGCGATTGAACAAGAATTTGTCCTTACACCGCTCGAATGGCTATCCGCGAACGGAGTTTTCTGGTTTGTGGCGGTGAGCGGTTTGAATCGTTTATTTCCTAAAATCGGAACCCGTCATCAGTTAAAGCTGAAAGAGATGAAAAAACGCGCTGGCTATAGCGTCTATCGTTTACTCCCAGAGAGGTCGTTATGATATATACCAGTCCGACCAGTGGTGCCCCTGCGCTTGCAGAGGCTTTTGCACAAGCCGAACGCATCTTGCTGCTCACCCATGTTCATCCTGATGGCGATGCTATCAGTTCGCTGCTCGCTTTCTGGCATATGCTCCACCATCATGGAAAAACGCCGATTGCCCTGGCTTCACCCGATCCCCCCGGTTATGTGCATATTTTGCCGGGCATGGAGCACGTACAGTTTTATTCGCCGGGTATGCCGCTCCCCGAATCTGACCTGGTGTGTATGGTAGATGCAGCCAATATCGACCGGCTCGGGCAGATCTATGAAGACCACGCGGAAGCGTTGCAGGCGCGACCGCTGGTGATTGTAGACCATCATGTCACCAACAACGGGGCGGGGAAGGTGAATCTGATTGTGCCGGATGCTGCCTCGTGTGCCGATCTGGTATGTCGGCTTTTCCAGGCGATGAACGTGACGATTACGCCAGATATGGCAACCTGTCTGCTGCTGGGAATTATGACTGATGCACAGAGCTTTCAAACCAGCGCAACGAACCCGGCGGTGCTGCGGGCAGCCGCTGACCTGCTGGAGGCTGGCGGTGCGTATCAGGCTATTGTCAATGCGGTCTATAAGTCGCTCCCCTTTGCAACTCTTGCGCTGATTGGGCTGGCTCTTGCGCAGGTGCAGCGTGAGGGTGCGGTGATGTGGACGACTATTACCCGCGAGATGATGGACCGGGTCGGGGCCGAAGATAGTGCGTATGACGATTTGTTGATGCTGATGCAGCGGACGGCGGGTATCCAGATTTATGCTATGCTCAAAGAACAGCGCAATGGCGAGACGAAGGTGAGTTTGCGTTCGACACCGGCGATTAACGTATCGGTGATTGCGCAGGAATGGGGCGGTGGCGGGCACGCGCAGGCGGCCGGCGCGACGTTGCATATGCCGCTGGCTGCAGCGGAGGGCGAGGTTATTCCCCGCCTGCAGGCAACCGTGGCTGAACTGGCGCAATAGTGACTCTGTTGGTAAAGTCCGTCCAACCCCTGGGAGCGCAGGCGGCTCGCCTGCCCCAGGCAGGGGTTTGGCACCGCCAAACC
>CAYFVX010000535.1:0-4015 GCA_964346425.1 uncultured Chloroflexaceae bacterium
GTGAGGCTACCCACTCCCCCACGTTGAGAACCCCCGCACCCCTCATCTCCGCACAAGCGGCAAATACACCGCGTGCCCATCACCTGCTGTCTCATCATCTGCAATAACCACCGTCACCTGCTGCGTTCCTGACACCTGCGCGTGCTGCACCTCGGCAATTTCCACGATGATCGTCTCGTTGCCTTCCGTCTCATTATCATCCACGCCGGTGAGCGTGATACTACCCTGCGTGCTGCCGGCCGGTATGCTGATGTTTGTAGCGGATGCGCGGTAATCTGTGCCATCGCCAGCAGCCGTGCCACTAAAGTCGAGCGTCATGGTTGCCGTCAGTGCAGAGGCGGGAACGAGTGTAGCAGTAACCGTCGCAACACTCCCTTGCTCCATCAGCGGGCTACCTGCCATACGCAACGTGACTTCCGGAGACGGGTCATCGTTCTGGATGGTGTAAGTCAGCGTGTCCTGTGCTCCCAGTGTAGTCCCCATGCCGGGTTGCGCAACAAGGTGCAGATGCATCGTCTCATCTGCCTCGTAGGTGTTATCGCCCACAATCGGCAACGTTACCGCCTGACTGGTTTCGCCAGCCGCAAACGTCAGGCTTATCGGCAGCGTATTGGTATAGTCGCTACCAGGACTGGCACTGCCACCAGCGGCAACAACCTGTACACTGATAGCACAATCGGCACCGGCAAGCCGCTCAACCGTGGCAATCGTTGTGTCAACCGCCGCGCCACTGTTGCCCTCTGCTCCCTGTCTGGTATGCGCACTGAACGCCAGTATGCCATAGGCCGGCTGATGTTCATATGCGCCCATATCCACCACCGCATCCGCGCTACAACTGCTATTCACAATGCGGCGTCCGGCTGCCAGGTCTCTGGTGATACTGGCGATGGTGGCAGTGTCCTCGTGGCTGCCATCCAGGTCAGCCACATTCGTCCCACTTTCAATCGCGGGTGATTCCGCCTGCAAACGCAGGTCATCATCCAACGTGCCGGCTTCTTCATCCACACCGCTTGCCGCGACAAATCGCGGATCCTGGCTGAAGATAGTGCTTTCCTCCTGACAATCCGCGCCGACGGGACACGCGCTATCTGCCAGCAGGCTATAGCTGATCGTTGGGGTGCTTGCCTGGTTGTGCATCTGCGAGCCTCCATAGGCGGTGTTGCCCCACAGAATGGTGTTTTGGATTGTCGGGTTGCTGTTGACGTTGTGCATACCGCCAGCCAGCAGCGTTGCCTGATTGTTGCTGAAGGTGACGTTGGTCAGCGTCGCATCGCTCGCCCAGGTTGCCATCCCGCCGCCACCGCTGGCCGTATTGCCGCTCAGTGCAACATTGACCAGCGTCGGGTTGCTAGAGGCACTATAGATACCACCGCCGTAGGTGCTTGCCTGGTTGCCATACAGCACGAGGTTTGCCAGCCGCGGGCCAGCCACCAGCCGCCGCAATTGGATGGAGGCTATCTCTACCCGTGCGCGGGCCGAAGTGGTGTCATCGCCAAAAAAGATAAAATTCGGTGTCTCGTAGGGGTCTATTGGTCCCTCAAAAGCGGTATAGTCGCGCAAACTGCCTGACAGGATAGTGCGCCCATTGGCGCGAAGCTGGTAGCTATCTCCCTGTACTTCCAACTCGTAGCGCGTGAAGGTTGCGCGGCCCACCGGGTTAAAGCCCTTCGTTGCTTCTGCGGCTTCAAAGCCCTCATCTTGCGCAAAAACGCGCCCATCCTGGAAACCAAGCTCGATACTGGAAGGGACACCGGCGGCTACGTCGCTGCTCTGTGCAATCACGCTGAAACCTGCGCGGTTGGGGTTGGTGGTCACTTCTACTGGGATGCGGATGGTGAAGGCAAGCACATACCCACTGCTGCGCTCAAGTGCAGGGAATTGCGGGTTGACCAGGTTCTGTGAAACGTTGTAGTTGTTGTAGCCGGCATAGGTGGTGGTGTCATTGGCTATCGCGGAGTCTAGCAATGTGGCACTTCCGCTGATTATCTGTGTGGCGTTGTTGGTTGGCGGTATTGCGTCCAGGGTAGTGTAGCTAAACCAGGGCGAACCAGGGGTACTCCCCTCTTCATCCGGGGTTACGCCAGACGTACCGTCATAGAGCAGCAAGTCGCTGAGGTAGACGCCACCGCCATTGCCGTCCCGGTCACTCGCCCGTGCGTTCCCGCCGCTGATGATGAATCCATCCAGCCGCGTGCTCGTCTCACCACCTCGGCTCGTCACCACGTGATAGGCATTGCCAGCCAGCGTACCATCGCCGTCAATATCCCCGCTGAGAATCGTCGGGTTGGCCTGCCAGTCGCGCTGCTGGCGACTGCTTTCATTGCCAGCAAAGCCGCCATAGAGCGCAACACCGAGCGGTAGTTGGAAGGTAGCGGCCGGGTCATTATCGTCTGTCCTTCCGCCCTCATCGGGGTAATAAGTGCCACTTGCAACCCATACCTCATCACCACTACTTGCAGTTGCCAGTGCAGCCTGCAGCGTCGAGTAGGGGGTATTCCAGCAATTCGTGGGGTCGCTCACTGGTGCGCCCTGCCCAACCTCCTGCTGGTCTACGCAGAGATAGTTGCCATTGGCGGACTGTACTATGCCAGATGCCTGTGGCATGAAAAACCATGGTGTCAGCAGCAGTCCGAGGAATAAGTAGCGGAGTATGCGGGTACGCAATCCTCTTTGGTTCAAATAGGTTTTGCACGACTGATGGGGGAGAAAAAGTTTCATGGGCTTTCCTCTTGTGCTTTATCTGGTTTCCATCCCCCATTATATACGATAGACCTGTGGTATGATATATCCTGATCAGGGGTGGTGGTGTTTCGGCAAAGCCGAAACACCACCACCAACGGGGAGAACACAAAGGAAAAATATATGCAGCGACACCAGAGCCTCAGACCGCTCTCGCGTGACCATCGGGATGGCCTCTTTCTGGCCCTCCTGCTGAAACGGGACTCCAAGCCGATGCGCGAGATGCCCACCTCATTGGAGGGCAAGCGCGACTATGCATTGAACGAATGGCAGACCAAAGTCCGCCCCCACTTTGATGCAGAAGAACAGATACTTATACCAATGGTGCGCGGGAAAGATGCAGACGTAGATACACTCATCACGGAGCTATTACAGGAACACGTGGACATTACCCATCTGGTCGAAACCCTGCCGCAAGCGAGTGACCTGCAAGAGCACCTGCACGCCATCAGTGTTGCGCTGGAAGCGCATATTCGCAAAGAGGAGCGGCAGTGGTTCGAGCGCATCCAGGCCGTCTTGCCGCAGGAGGTGCTTGATCAACTCGGCGAGCAACTGGATGCGTATGAAGCGCAACGTTCACGTGCCTGTGGATTATAGTCCATACTTGATGGACAGATCAAAGTATACATCTTCCACCCATTGAAAGATGGAGCTTTCCTGCGCGAATGAAGTAATCAGCGAAAGCTGACCGCTGGCGAGCAATGCACCCATAGCAATCAGCAACACACCGCTCGCAATGCTGGTGGTATGCAGATAGAGGTTCCAGGGGCCAACCTGCACTTCAAACCCTTTGCCGCGCAGTACCTTCCAGAAGCGCGAACCGCTTCCAAGCCGACTGAAGAACGTCGCCAGCAAAATGAGCGGCATCCCCAGGCCAAGCGCGTAGATGAAGGATAACACCGCCCCTTGCAGAATGGCGATGCCCTGCAACGTGAGCATGGTGAGCAACGCGCCCAGAATAGGGCCGATACACGCCGTCCAGCCGAGCGCAAACGTCGCGCCATAAAAATATGATCCGATGGTGGTGGCGACCGGTCGATCTTGCACCTGTGGCCCCGCAAACCCTTTTCCGAACAGGCTCATCAGACCAAAGCCAACGACAATCAAGCCGCCCCAGAACGTCAGGGCATCTTTGTAGCCACTCATCAGCGAACCCAGTGCGGTAAAACCACTACCGACCAGTGTCATGGTGGTTGCCAACCCCAGGAAGAAGGCAACCGTCATCGTGACGATACTGCGCTGATTGGATTGGAAGGTAAAGGCGAAATAGGCTGGC
>CAYFVX010000536.1:0-4013 GCA_964346425.1 uncultured Chloroflexaceae bacterium
GCTACGATTCTCAAGGCGGTTCTTGTCCTCGAAAAAGTCTCCACATGTGAGCCTCTCCCATCGGATTGTGCGGGAACTTCGTTCCCGCACAACCGCCTTACGCATTGCCCGCAAGTTGCTGGCGCAGAGCTTCCGCATCCGTCACAGGCATCTTGCACGCCGACCCTGCACAAACATACGCGGTTGCTTTGCCATTGAGCATCCCACGGTTTGCAAAGAGCGGCACATCTGGTGTTGTCCCTGCTTGCTGCTCATCTGGGAAGATATACCCAACAACCAGATGCGGCCAATAGGACCGATGAACAACATCCATAAGCGCCTGCATATCTTCGGCAGAAGGATCACCCGCCAGCACCACTTCGCGCACCGGCCCGAGCGCAAAATCCGTCGCGCAGAGCCACTGCCCATACCCATAGGGTAGCTGCTGGATAGAGGGCAACATCTTGTCGAGCAGGTTCTGCGCATGCGTCTGGTAGTCTTCTTGCGAGGTCAGGGCTGCCAGATACAGCAATACTGCAACCGCTACGGCATTCCCCGAAGGCGTCGCGTTATCATCCACATCGCGCGGGCGGATAATCAATTGCTCGTGGTCAGCGGCCGTATCATAAAAGCCCTGCAAATCATCATCCCAGAACAGCGTATGCATATCATCCACCAGCGTCCTGGCTGCATGCAACCAGCGGGCATTGCCATCTACTTGATACAGAGCCAGTAAGCCATCCGCAAACAGCGCATAGTCTTCAAGATAGCCGGGGATCCAGGCAGCCGGTCCCTTGTCCGAGGGCAGGTCTTTTGGATCGCTCCAACTACGCATTACCCGACCATCCGCGCGGCGCAGCGTTTGCAAAAGGAAATCGGCATTTTGCTGCGCAACCTCCAGATAATCTGCACGATTGAAGGCAGCCGACGCTCTGGCAAAAGCTCGCAGGGCCATCCCATTCCAGGCAGTGAGGACTTTCTCATCGCGGTCCGGCTTGATACGTTGTTCGCGGGCTTCCCAGAGTTTCTTGCGCTGCTGATCAACCACCTCGGCAAACTGCTCCGTCGGCATACCAATCGTACTGGCGACATCAGCAAGCGGGTGCGTCATATGCAGAATATTCTTGCCCTCAAAATTGCCCGCCTCCGTGACGCCAAAAAGTTCGGTAAACCAGGCAGCATTTTCACCAAGCAACTGGTAGATTTCGGTGGCTGTCCAGAGAAAGAACGTGCCTTCTTTGCCTTCGCTATCAGCATCCTGCGTGCTATAGAAACCACCATCGGGGTGGCGCATCTCGCGGACAATATAATCCAGCGTTTCTTCCGCGATACGCCGATAGAAGGGGTTGCTCGTAACCTGGAAGGCTTCAACATACAGGGGTGCCAGTAGCGCATTATCATAGAGCATCTTCTCAAAATGGGGAACCAGCCAGCGTTGATCCACACTATAGCGGTGAAATCCTCCACCAAGCTGGTCATACATCCCGCCCCGTGCCATCTGGTCAAGCGTATACTCCAGCATGGTGCGAGCCTGTTCATTGCCGCTCCGCACCGTATAGCGCAAGAGAAATTCCAGCACCATCGGCTGCGGGAACTTGGGCGACTTCCCAAACCCTCCATGCTGTGCATCATAATCACGCTCAAGATTGGAAAACGCTTTGTCCAGCACTTTTTCGGTCAACGGAAGACGATAGGTTCCCCCCAATGGCTCTGCGCCACGCCGTTGCAGCACATCAATAACCTGCTGCCCGGCATTGCGCAATTCTTCACCACGCTCGCGGTATGCCTGCGCAACCGCCAGCAATATCTGCTTGAAGCCGGGGATGCCATAGCGAGCAGCCTTTTCTTCGGGGGGAAAATAGGTGCCACCATAGAAGGGCGTTCCATCATCCGGGAAAAGAAACACATTGAGCGGCCAGCCACCCTGCCCACGCATCGCCACCAGCGCGGACATATAGAGCGAATCCAGGTCTGGTCGTTCTTCACGGTCCACTTTGATGTTGATGAAATGCTTGTTCATAATGGCTGCTGTGTCGGGGTCTTCAAAGCTTTCATGGGCAAGAACGTGACACCAGTGACACGCTGAGTAGCCAATACTCAAGAGAATAGGTTTGTTTTCCTGGCGGGCCTGTTCCAGAGCTTCTTCGCCCCAGGGATACCAGTCTACCGGGTTATAGGCATGTTGTCGCAGGTAGAGGCTCTGTTCGTGTATCAAGCGATTGGGATTGGGAGTTGCAGCGTGGCTGGTAGTCATTGCGGTATTTTCTCCTTGCAGAATACACTGAGACGTGCAGTATCTTCTGCATATCAGGCAAAACGCCCTTGTCTTATTAGAGCTATTATAACATAAAGAAATGGTGAAATACGGGAATCAAAATAGTGCCCACAACTATCATACCCGTGCCGACTCTACCCCTGGCTCCGATCCCCATAGGCAAGCAAAGACCGGGGCGGTGCTGGCCGGGTCACCACTGGTGGCAAAGCGTATGCCCCCCTCCCCCCGCGACAACCCTATCTGCGCAGCAACGCGAGCAACCTGACGAGCAACCGCCAGTGCCGTATCTATCACCGTCACCTCCGGGCCAGCAACTTCCCTGATCAATGGTGCAACAAAGTGAAAATGGGTACAACCCAGCACTATCGTATCCACACCTTCTGCTTGCAACGGATGCAGGCAGGTTTCCAGCACCGCACGCGTCTGCGGCCCATCCAGGTCCCCCAGCTCAACCCGCTCAACCAGCCCTGGACATGGCACCGTCTGCACGGCAACACTGGCAGCAAACCGCTGGACCAACGAGGCAAATCGTTGACCAGTAAGCGTGCCGCTGGTTGCCAGGATACCCACCTGTCCGCTCCGCGTGGCGGCAACGGCTGGCTTGACACCCGGCTCCATCCCCACAATCGGTACCTGATATTCCGCACGGAGCAACTCAAGCGCAGCGGAACTGGCCGTATTGCATGCCACCACCACCATCTGCACCCCCTGCTCAATCAGCCAGCCAGTACAAGCAAGCGCACGGTCGCGTACCTCTTCAACTGGACGGGGACCATAGGGGCAAAACGCGGTATCTGCCAGATACAGCAGATTGTGGGTAGGCAGCAGCACACGCACCGCCCGCATAACGGAGAGACCGCCCATCCCAGAGTCATAGATGCCGATGAGTGAAGCAGATTGCTGCATCATGCGTCTGCTCGTGCCTTTTTCCAGCGTTCCCGCAGATAGACGAACCCATTCTTATGATACACCAGCCACTCAACAATCACCACCAGGAGAGCCAGAGCCGCCAGCCAGCGCCAGAACTCCTGCTTGCCAACCCGCTCACGTGTGATAGCTGTTTGCAGCCCACTCGCCTGCTCAATCGCCAGCTCATCCTGCGGAGCAACCTTTGACTCTTCGGGGGAAAACAGGTTGACCGCGTAACGATGCCGCGCCTGCAAATCGTCATCCTTAAACTCTTCAACCACGTACACACCGGGCATATCAGTCTCGGCATACACCAGTTGCCCATTCTGGATACGCAGAGCAGCACTGCCTGCCCCCTCAAACAGGCCACCACTGCTGCTCACCCGTGAGCCATCCGGCCGGGTGATACGCACCTCCGTGATAGCCGGGTCAATCTGCAACGCAAGCGGCTGACCGGGCGCAAGCAGCGATGCCTCCGCCCCACTACCAGGCGAAAGATAGCTGATGATATTGGAAAGCAAGAGGGGAAAAGCGACCTGCAACGGCAAATCTGACTGGTGCAGGGCAAACGCCAGCACCACAATACGCCGTCCCTCAAATTCACCCGCGACCAGCAAGGGCTCCCCATCGCTATCTACCACCACCCGTGCCCAGCCACCAGGCACAAAGCGCACTGCCTTTAAAATGCTCACTTCGCTCAGGCTCACATTGCGGAGCAACGGTTCATCGCCGGGCGCGGGATAGAGCGAAGGAAACTCCATCTCACCCGTCACCGAGAAAAAGTCGGTACTCTGTGGCGGGGCAATAAAAAACAAAATGCCCCCAGGGGGCGGTTTTGGCACGACTTCAT
>CAYFVX010000537.1:0-4011 GCA_964346425.1 uncultured Chloroflexaceae bacterium
AGAACAGTGTTCTGAATCCCCTTACCTTATTGATGGATGGTGATAAAACCATTATTGTCCGGGTGCGCAAACAATCTGGCTCGAATACGGTGGAAGTGGCCGAGGCAGTTCGGGCAGAGCTGGATACGCTCTTTGCCAGGTACCCCGACTTGAACTACAACATTGTGCGGGATGATTCGACCTTTGTGCAGCAGTCAGTACGCAGTTCGTTGACGGAGTTGGTCGCTGCGTGTGTGGCTGCTATGATTGTGGTATTTCTCTTCTTCCGCGATGTGCGCGGAACGTTGATTACGGTGGCTGGCTTGCCGGTGATTATGATTGGCACGTTTGTTGTCATGGCCGGGTTTGACATGTCCATCAATTTGATTACCCTGGTCGCACTGGCGGTTTCGGTGGGGCTGGTGATTGACGATGCGATTGTGGTCCGCGAGAATGTTTTTCGGCATATGGAGCGTGGCGAAGAGCCGATGCAAGCTGCCAGTCGTGGCACGGCCGAGGTTGCGGTGCCGGTGCTGGCGATGACGTTGACGGTGATTGCGGTGTTTGTGCCGATTACCTTTGCAACCGGTGTCACCGGGATTATTTTTCGCGCGTTTGGGTTGACCGTAGCCGCTGCGGTGGTTATTTCGCTGTTTGAGGCGTTTACGATGGCTCCCATGCTGTCGGCCTATTTTTTCAAGCGGGAAAAAACGCCAGCCAGCCAGCCGCCGCAAACAGGGCAAGCAGTGGAGAGGAAACAGCCAGACCAGTCAGACCTGTCAGAGTCCGTTGAAGCATCTTCGTTGGAGACGCAGGAGGAGCAGGAGCCGCGTTCACGGCTTGTGCAGGGGTATGCCCGCTTTTTGCACTGGAGCCTGCACCATCGCTGGCTGGTTATTCTGGCAGCGGTCCTCTTTATTGCGGCCAGCATTTTTACGGCACGAACGTTGAACTTTGCGTTTATGCCAGAGTATGATCCGGGTGAGTTTTATGCCAGTTTTGAGATGCAGCCAGGCACTCCGCTTGAGGTGACGGATGAGCAGGTACGCAAGGCGGAAGAGGTGTTGCTCAACCATTCCGCTATCGAAACGGTTTTGACGACGGTGGGTGGGGCAGGAACTCCTGAACGTGCGGAGTTTTTTGTCACGTTGCATGAGGGTGTGGCAACGCCGCCGGTGCGGAGGGCGTTGCGCGAGGAACTGGCATTTTTGCCCCAGCTTGCTTTCAATATTCCAGGTATTGCAGTCAGTGGCAGCACGGATGTGACCGGGCGCGAGGTGCAGCTTAGTCTGGAGACCAATCGTCCGATTGAGACTATTCTGCCAGTCATGCAGCAGGTGCAGCAGGAGATGCAGGCAATGCCCGGTGTGGTAGATGTGGATACCTCTTACGATCCGGGCAAGCCACAGTTGGAGTTTTTGCTCAAACCTACGCTGGCTGGTGATGTCGGTATAACCAATCAGGATATTGCTGTGTCGGTGCGCACGATGATTGATGGCACGGTGGCAACAACGTTGCAGGGGGAAGGCGAAGACACGGATATCATGGTGCGTTTGCAGCCAGATGATCGTGCCAGTATGGAAGATTTGCAGGATATCCGTATTCCCACGCGCAGTGGGAATGAGACACTGGGGTCGCTGGTTGATATCAAAACGGATACAGCACCGGCCGCGCTCCGTCGCTATGACCGTGCCAATCAGATATTGATTGGGGCAAACACGACAACCCGCACTGCCAATCAGGTCAAGACGGTGCTTGGTGAAAGCTTACAGCAGATGGATGCGCCGGCGCATATGTCGTTTGGTTTTGTGGGGGAGTCGGAGCAAATGACGGAAGGTTTTTCGTCATTGCTGATTGCTATGGGGTTGTCCGTGTTGTTTGTGTATATGGTGCTTGCCGCGCAATTTGAATCATTTACGCAACCATTGATTATTATGCTGGCGATGCCGTTTAGTTTTATGGGGTCTTTTCTGGCACTCAAGCTGCTGGGGCTAAACATGACAATCAATAGTATGGTCGGTCTGGTGTTGTTGCTTGGGCTGGTGGTGAAAAACTCCATTTTATTGGTAGAGGTTGCCAATGGGCAACGTGAAGAAGGATTGAGTGCCGATGCTGCGATGGAACATGCCGGTGCGGTGCGCTTGCGCCCGATTCTGATGACTTCGCTTTCGTTGATTGCCGGGGTGTTGCCGGTGGTCATCGGCATAGGAGAAGGCAGTGAGATACGTCGCGGTTTGTCGGTGGCGATTATGGGTGGAATGATTAGTTCGACGCTTTTGACCTTGCTGGTGGTGCCAACGGCATACAGTTTGTTTGCCAGTATTGGGCAGTTTTTCCAGAAGCGAGAGCAACACGACGAATCAACATCTGCTTCGATGCAAAAAGATTATGCTTGATGGTGAGAAGACAACAAGAACCATTCTGGTCGTAGATGACGAGCAAACCATTACCGAGTTGTTGCATATGGCTCTGGAAGATGAGGGGTATGAGGTGATTTGTGCGCACGATGGACGGGATGCCATGCAGAAAGTTGAGCATATGAATCCTGACCTGATTATCTGTGACTTGATGATGCCGCACATGAATGGTGAGCAGTTTTATTGTGCGTTGAAACAATCCCCTGATCATCATACTATTCCGGTGGTGCTCATGAGCAGTTCGCAGAATATGCATGTGGCAAGAAAGCATGCGTTTGATGGGTTTCTGCCGAAGCCATTTGATGTGGAAATGCTCTTTCGCAAGATACAACTGGTCGCGCCATATGATGGTGGTGGTGGTGGAGTCCGCCGCGCATGGTAGAGGTTGGGGTCTGGTTCTGGTGGGGCGTGCTGCTGGTAGCAGTCTGGGCGTCCCATTGGGGAGCAGACCATATGGCTGAGCCGCTGGGAAAACTCCGCACGCAGTGGGGATTTTCCGCGGCGGCTGGTGGTGTGCTGATTGCGGTCGCCACCGCCAGCCCAGAAGTCAGCACCAATGCGATGAGTGTTTTGCGAGGGGCTTCGGATATTGGGCTGGGCAATTTGCTTGGTTCAAACATTATCTCGGTGCCGGCTATTGTGACGGTTGCATATGTGGCAACCTGGCATTCGCGTGGGCAGCAACGGAAGCATGGTCGGGCGCAGGATGATGACGGGCAGCATGTGTTGCCGGTGCAGGCGGAAGCGAGCACGGTGCAGGCAATTCCGTACCTGCTTATTCTTGCGCTGGTTGCGTTGCTTACGCTGCCTGCTGGCTGGCGTGGCTTGCAGCCAGTAGATGGCTGGATTATGCTGGGTGCCTATGTTGTGTATGTGCTGCATGCGTTGCTGCGTGGACGGCAGGCAGGCCAGCCGGTCTCCTGGAACATGCGCGAGCTGGGGCTGACTCTGGCCGGGGTTGCTGCGCTGGTGGTTGGTGCATACTTTACGGTTCGTTCGACGGAGCATCTGGTTGTTGCGCTGGGTATTTCTGAGATGGTTGGCGGTTTGTTTATTACCGCCACGATGAGCATTGTGCCGGAGGTATTTGCGACGTGGAGTGTGGCGAAAAGTGGGCAGGTGACTTCCGCAACGACGAGTGTGATAGCCGACAATACGACAACGATGACGCTGGCCTTTTTGCCGCTGGCTCTGGCAAGCACGGGTATTCAAGATATGCCGCTCTTTCTTGTCAACTTTGCTGCGATGGCAGTGTTGGGGATGGCCTATGCGTTTTTTCTCTGGTCCAATCGTGGCGACCGCGGATTTGATGTGCGCGAAGTTGTTGTGCTCAATGCGCTGTATCTGGGGTATATGCTGGTGGTTCTCAAGGTTTTCTTTGGGGTGTGGTAGGTTCGTTAAAGGGGAGCGTGCGGGAACCTGGTTCCCGCACCCACCTGCAGGACTCTGTTGGTAAAGTCCGGGCAGGGCCTCTCGCAAAGGCGCAAAGCCGCAAAGGTCCGGACAGGAGATGAGGTTTACCATCAGAGTCCTGCAGGTGTCCCCCGCTGAGAGGGTCGCCCTTCAACAGGTGTCACCTGCGGTGGGCTTTGCTTGCGCAAGGCAAAAAATGCAC